>JAGGXK010000082.1 GCA_021163115.1 Desulfurococcales archaeon
ACTGGTAGGGAGAATCTTGAGTATTTTGGTGCACTCTATGGCATTAAAAGAAGTATTCTTAAGGAACGTATTGATTATCTTATGAAGCTCCTTGAACTTGATAAGCTTGGTGCTATGGATAAGCTTTTTGAAGAGTATAGCCTGGGTATGAAGGCTAGGCTTGGGTTAGCCAGGGCTTTACTTAAAGATCCGCCTGTACTATTACTTGATGAGCCAACACTAGGTCTTGACCCACCCAGTGCTAGGAAGATCAGGGGTCTTGTGAAAGATCTTGCTAGACAAGGGAAGGCCATACTATATACTACCCATAACATGTTTGAGGCTGAGATGGTATGTGACCGTATACTATTGATTAATAAGGGAGTCATAGTTGCTGAAGGTACTCCGGAAGAGCTTAAGGCTAGGATTCCTAGAATAAGAACGATAAATATGCTGGTTAAAAATAGCCATCCTAAGAGTGTTGAAGAAGCTGTAGCCAATATAGGTTTTAAGCCTAGGATAGAACCTACTCCTGAGGGATTGATCAGTATTAAAGTAAATGTAACTAACCCTGAAGATGTACTTGGAGAACTTGTTAAAGCCATTGTTGCAAGAGGCTATACTATAGCATCATTAAAGATAAATGAACCTACTCTAGAGGATGTATTTATCTACTTCTCACAGGAGGGAGGAGAATGAGTTTCAAGGACATAGTACTAGCTGAGTTAAAGTTCGTGTATGCTGATGTATTTAGGCGTAAGTCTGTACTAATAATGTTTATGATGTACCCATACGTGCTTACAATATTTGTATTACTTATAGGATACTCAATGGGTTCTACCCAGGTTTTTGCAGAAAGAGTAGGGGTAGACCCAGCTATATTCTTTATAACAGCTGGATTCATACTTATGGCAATACTAGGAGTTGGTGATGATCTCCTGTGGAGGCCTATGTTTGATGAATGGGTTGGAACACTACCCTATGTTATTGCAAGCCCTGTTTCAAGGCTACAACACTATATTGCAGTACCCATACCAAGACTTCTTCTCGTACTAGTAAGTGGTGCCACAAGCGTTATACCTGTCTTAACATATTTTTATGGAATACAGGGACTTATTGAGGGCCTTGCTATACTAGCTCTAACAGCTCTTGGGGCAATACTGTTTGTAACACTTATCATGTTTATCATTGGAATAGTATATGGTGTTGGAGGAGAGAACTGGAGAATTATTAATGTACTCAGACCTGTCATAATGATATTGCTTGGAGCCTATTACCCAAGATTCCTTATGCCTCTTGCAGGAAAAATTGTTAGCTCACTTATACCCTCATCCCACGTTATAGAAGCTATTCAACGTATATTAACAGGGTATGATCCTTCTTTACTGAACATATTTTCACTTCTAGGTATTGCTACAGCATTATTCATCTTATACGCTATACCCGGTGGTAAGAGTGTTCTTTTCTGGGAGAAGAGGAAGATCATGGAGGGTGTTAAGGTTTGATGGAGGCTGCCAAGGCTGTTTTAAAAGCATATTTTATAACAGAGCTTCTTAGAAGCCGTGGGCTAGTATTTGGTATAATGAGTATGGTTATGTGGATGGTGTTATTTATAGCGCCCCTGGCACTGTTTAGGCCACCAGATATGCTTGAAAACATGATGTCAGCTTATGCCTTTACAGCTGTTATAGTTTTTATGTCATACTCTATGGCTACATGGGACTGGGCTTGGGAGCTTAGATGGCTGCTTACAAGAGGTATTCTTGAATACGTTATAGCTAGTGGTAGAAGCATATTTGTATTATACGCTGGCATAATACCAGTATCCATTATGTGGATGACCATGGCTTTAACTATAGTTTATGGTGTATTATCATTACTTATAGCGCCTCCTGCAATAGCTCTAATAGATCCCCTAGTATTAATTATAGGGATAACAGTTTTTGCAATAGTATTGTTTGGCCATGCACTAGTACTCGGCGGAACAACCATATCTGTTGGAACAAGTGGGCCAGTAATGGAGATTATTAGCTGGATACTCCCTATAGCAACAGGCGGCTTAGTACCGTTAAGAAACATGCCGCAGCAAATACAGGTAATAGCACTCTATACACCCTATAGTTATCCAGCAGAACTCATAAGGTATTCACTGCTAGGTATTGAACCAATAAGACCATTGAATGAGATGATGTTAATTGGGATAACCTATGCCGCGATATTCCTACTAGCGTCAATACTGTATTTTAATAGACAATTAAAGAAGCTTCTAAGAGAAGGGCCAAAGACTATAGGAATGTACTAGTTTTAAAGCCGTTGTTTCTCTAAATACTCCATAACACAATACAAGTCTTTACAACAAGGGCTTCTACTACAAGGCTTATGTCTTGCTAGATATATAGCACCAGCATATCCAGCATTTAATGCCCCATCAAAATCAACGACTTCATTATCACCTATATGTATAATACTATCTGGCTCTAGACCAAGTAGCCTTGCTGTAGAAACAAATATTTCCGGCAAAGGCTTCTTAACACCTATGAGCTGGGAGGTAATAACTATATCTATGTAGCCAAGGAGGCCATGGATTTTAACAGCTTCAATAGTTACCTCATGGCTACTAATATTTGATATAATCCCTATTCTTAAACCCCTCTCCTTAGCCCATTTAAGAAAAGGCTTAACATCATCATAGAGTTTAACAGTCTCTACAAAACCGTGGCAATACTCCCTATAAACACCCATAACGAGATCAGGGGCTGGCGTAATACCATTATACTTTAGTACGAAGTATAGTCTATATAGCATCCAATACTCTCTTGGAGACTCTTGTTCATCAACTCCTGCTAGTTCCCTCCAATGCTTAAAACCCTCCATAAGATCCTCTACATCAATGTTATAACCATTTCTCCTAAGAAAGCTTGAGGCTCTTGAAAGGCCATTGATAAATGTTGCTGATGGAGACCTGCCTACGCAGGCATCTTCATAAAAAAGTGTACAGCCAGCATCAAAGGTTAAACCCTTGATCCTCTGCAATTACTATACCCCAGTCTATTATATATCAATCTCTGTTCTGTCATAATATTATGCGAGAAATTAAGTATTTCACTGGTGGTAAATAATGATTGTTTAAGAATATAGTGGAGAAGGACTATAAACATCAACTATGTATAATGTAGTATAGTGGCTAACACTCTTGATATACCTGTAGAGAAAACCTAGAGGGATATAGAGCTACAATGAGTAAGCCTATAGAGGTAAGGGTTATTTATAAAGGATATCTGTGGGTTGTTATAATCCCGATAGCCTTTGGATTAGTCTTCCTCATCCCACTCCTGTATATATTATTTATTAAACAGTCTTTAGATTTAATGTCATTTATTTTCTCCCTACCAGGTATATTGTTGATCGGCTATGGTATTAGAGAATATAAGAGAAGATCAGGATTTGCAAGGAAATCCCTTAGTGTATACAATATGTTAACACTAAAAGGAACTGAGCTACATTTCTCCCAACCACTAGATCTTGAATATGGATGGGTTGAGGTTATTGGTCTATGGAGGCTTCATCGACGCAGACGATCATATCTAGCTAAGATAGTCTTTAAACCCATAGGGTCATTGTCTGGTGTTTTAAAGGTTGATATTAAGAAACTTCTTGGAGACAAGGGTTTCACGATCCTAATAGATTTTGAAGACAATGGCTATGTTAGACTGCCTGCATTAAGGATTGCCAATCCCGAGTACTATGATACATACATAGCATACGTAAACCCTGAAAACATATCTCTAGAACCAAGAATGATTAGGATAACAACAAATTATGCAAACAAGGACATTGCTGAAGCCGTGGTTAAGATAGACAGTAAAGAAATTGCTGGAGTACTATATAGAATCCTAGTAAATAGATCTAAGAGAGCACGATTAGAACTATACGGAGCATCCCCTTATTTATTGCAAGCAATAAGAATAGTATTAGCGGAAACAAATAAGAAACAAACAGAATTCACCTATAAATTCCAGCCATCAAAACCATGGATAATAGTATCCCATGGAGGTTTACTAGATCCATCAAATATAAGGAAGGCGATAGAACTTAAAAAACCAGTTGTCACTGGATTCAGTTTTGGAGAATACATTTTAAGGTTAACCATAGAGGTCCCGTTTAGATATGATATATATTCACAATATACAATAAAGAAGGAGGAACAGTAAAAACACTACATTCTAGGATACCCTATATATACTCTATATATAACTAGGTAAACTCAATAATACTTACTATAATACCTATATAAACTATTAAAATAAAGACTATGTATTCGATAATATTCCTTAACATAGAATGCCTAACCCTTCTAAGAATCATTAAAGAGAATCCACTATATGAATGAATAAGGGCAAGAATTGAAAAGGAATACCTTATCAAGGAATCTGTATGAATAAACAATGATGTTCTATAGCCAAATAAGCCCCCTGTTAAGGCTGAAAGTGTTCTAGACCCGACAATGCCATAGCCACTAAGCATCATAAGGATGGTAAGTAATAGTAATGGAGGCGCTGTTCCTTCAACAACTAATAACATAATCTTTTCTTTACTCAGCATGGTAATATACCTCAAAAACTAGGCTATTCTAGTATGTTTATTACAACTAATAATATATTGTCTTTTAACGGTGAAACCATACTATTTTAGATCAACAAATTTACCTCGATATCAATGAGTAAATAAGTATAATTATACTTAAGACAAGAAGCGCTAATACTAGATAATCTATATTCTTTTCAATCCAGGAACCTAGATCCTTACTTATGTATGCCTTTGGTTTATGGAGTACATGCTTTTCCTCCGCCTTCTTCTCCATATATTCTATACTCCATGTAGCTGGCCGTGGTATTACTTCAAGTTCTTTTTCTACACAAGGGATTCTAGCTAGTGTCTGTTCAATAAGATCTATATACCTCCTTAAATTCTTGAACCTGGGATCATTCTTTATAGATTCAATAGCATCTCCACTATAACAGGATAGTTTTTCAAGAGCTTTCCTAACCTTATTATCCTCTAGAAAATCCCTGAAAAGATCTCTTGGATCAATATTTGTTCCACGGCATAGGTCTTCTATTGATGAAGCTATACTAGATAGTTTCACTAGATACCAATCAACGCTTCTTCCATAGCTAACCTCCACAACAAAATAGTCAATGAGATCATCTAGTCCATTCACCAGCCACCACCTACTTCTATATAGTATTTAATGCCATAGTAGTTAGCAGTAATATAGTTACTAGGAATAACTAGATAAACCATATCTTGCTACTATTTATAGTAATCTATAGCGCAGTAAATATAGTTTGAAATAGGTGGCTTTACTATGATGGAGGAGTTGCTGAGAGAATTCTATAGATCCATAGTTTTTTGGAGAAAGACCATGCCGGAACAAACCAATGCATTTATGAAGCTACTGGAGTCTGTTGATAAACCTGGTGCGCTTGATACAAAGACTAAGGAGCTAATAGCTGTAGCTGCATCTGTAGCATCTCAGTGTAAATGGTGTATTGCATTCCATGTCAAGAAGGCTCTAGAATGCGGTGCCTCCCCTAACGAAATTAGAGAAGCTTCCTGGGTTGCAGTCGTTATGGCTGGAGGCCCTGCATTAGCTCATATGCAGCTTGTTGAGAAGGCTCTAGAAGAGTTTTCCTCTAAGAAAAGCTAGTTCTTTAACTATATTTTTATATAAACAGGATAAGATATTAAATCAATAGTTTTTCTATAAGTTCTCTTCTATATTTCATCATATTCGCTGCTTCATTGGCTAGAAGTTGCTCTACTTCCTCACTACTAAGTTTTTCTGCCTCATTATAGTATCTATATAGTCTGCCCTGCCATAGCGAGAATAAGGCGTTAAGTATCTGTACTCTATATCTAAACCTTGGTTCTTTAGAATAGGCTATTAATGTAGCAATAAGGATCTTGGCCCATGCCTCGGAATCTATTCCTTTTTTCTCTATAGCGTCTTCCCCGATCTCTTGTAGCAGTTTATTTGGTAGTATTTTGTCATATAAGTAACTATATTTACTTAAACCTTCTAGTAGCTTCTTTAATGCATTATTTTTATTAATTCTAACCTCTACAGGGTTCATCGAGGGAGGTTCTGGAGCAGTATATTGCTTCGGCTTAACTGTACTTGTTAAATGCTTCTTGCCCCATACATCAATGTACTCGATCAAAAGTGTATAAATAGAGCCTGTTACTTCTCTAAACATGTTAACCAGGCTCTTTGATGGATCTTTTGCTTCATGTATTTTTGCTTTCAAGCATGCCTCACAAACGGTGATTCCATGGGCTAATGCTGTATGAGTTATAAATATGTCTACACCAAAGAGGTGAGGCCATGGTGATGCTGTCCAGAGCGGAGTTGATGCTAGTATCTCTATAAGTTTTCTTCCAAGACCAAAGTCTCCTCCAATAGGCTGTCTTATATCAATACCATAAGCCATTGTGGTTAGGGGGCGGGCTATGAAGTTAGTTATTGTAGCATCAAATCTATGCCTTCTATAATAGGGTGTTGCAAACCCGCATTCTTGTGCAGCATTGCCTAATAGTGGTACCCACTCCGGTGTAATGCTTCTTAGATCACTATCTAGAAATACAAGTGCTTCTGCATCAGTATACTTTGCTACTAGCTCTATGATAGTTCTCATAGCAGAGCCTTTACCTGGTGCTCTAACAT
>JAGGXK010000018.1 GCA_021163115.1 Desulfurococcales archaeon
CAAAAAGGGAAAATAATAAATAAAAATGAAAAAATAAAGTAACATATACACATTGTTAAACATAAATCCAAGGTTAACTGTAGCCCAAATCGAGGTAATTATTACTAGAAAAACCAGTACATGATAGTCCATTAACTCCACCACATTTCTGGCAAATTATATATGTGCCCCTCTAACCACTAGTTCTAAACGATAGGATAAAATAAAGGTATTTGAAATCAAGGTAGTAGGTTGTGCTGGTATATGGTTAGAGAGAAAATATCTAGAATCCCTGAGTACAGGGAGGTAGTATACGATAAACGTCGGTGGAAACTCTTTCATATTCTTAGACAAGAAGCTTACCAAATACTCAATGTCCTTGATAAAAATGGTATAAGGGCGATAGTTCATGGAAGCATAGCGAGAGGGGATGTATGGGAGCATAGTGATATAGATGTGTTTATTCCAACATATATACCAAGCTATAAAATAGAATATATACTTGAGTCCCATGGTTATCATATAAGAGCTAGGTACATTGTTGTTGCAACACCTAATAGTACACCAAAAGCATATATTGTATTAGATGATCTTGAGGAGAGGATTGTTTCTTTCCCTCTTGCAAAGATGCAGGTACGCGAACTCGAGTTCTATGCCTTTGGAGGCCAGGTTGATCTAGATTGCATCAGGAAAGGCGTACGTGTTCCTGGGGTAGATAAACGACTTGTGTTGATAGAGCCTACAGTTAAGGGGCATAAGGAATCACCAGTTATTGGTAGGGAGAGTGAAGTAGCAGAGATTCTCGGTATAAGTATAGATACTGTTCTGGAACGTATAAGAGTGTTAACACGTAGGGATAAAATTGGTAGGACCGGTGTCTTTGTAAAGCATGTACTTGCACCTGATGAATCCTTTGAATCAGCACTGGATTCTATAGCAAGGAAGAATCCTTGGGTGAGGAGAGTATTGGATGAAAGAGTATTCTAGAAAAATACATTATACGTTTAAAACAGGGTACTATATAGGCTGTCTACCTGTAGGCTGTAGACTATGTCTTGCAGGCACTAAAATTGTAGTCTTCGTCACAGGTCTATGTAGTGATAATTGCTGGTATTGCCCTGTTTCTAGACAAAAACTTGGTAGAGATCTAGTCTATGTAAATGAAGTTAGAGTAAGGAATTATGATGACATCATTAATGAAGCTTATAGAATAGGTGCAATGGGTGCTGGCTTAACAGGGGGCGATCCTATAACAAGGATAGATCGTACATGCAATATTATTAGACTACTTAAGAGGGAGTTTGGTAACAAGTTCCACATACACTTATATACGAGTGGGCGTTTGGTGGATCGAGGTGTGATTTCACGTCTCGAGGAAAGCGGGTTAGATGAAATAAGATTCCATACCTACAACTTTAATTTATTAAAGCCTGTAGAAGGAGCCCTTGAAACCAACATGGATGTAGGTGTCGAAGTACCCTTTATTCCTCAAACAAATTATATTAATTACTTAAAAAGACTTATTCAAATCCTTGATGCCATGGGAGTAAAATTCATCAATATTAATGAGTTTGAGGTCTCCGAATCAAATATAGAAAGAGTACTTCTCCATGGTCTAAAACCAAGAGGACTTACTATAGAAAGTATTGAAGATAAAGCTCTAGAGTTCCTTAAATGGGCTGCATCTGCAACAAAAAGCATACATATACATTATTGTACAGTAAAGTTTAAGGATATGGTACAATATAGGATGAGGAACTATAGGAAAGCTATAAACACTATGGGAGTTCACGAAATACCCACGTCCATGGGAACCCTTATATCAATTAAGCACATAAGCGGTACTGTTCCTATGAAATGTCTTGCTCAGGTAAAGGGGGAAAGATACCTAATACCTGGATGTGATCCCCAGTCTTTAAGAAATGTAAAAGCGGCTATCACGGAATATTATCCTGGGAGAATTGATAGACCATTAAATCAGAGAATCATTGTTTATTAGTGGTTTCTCTAAGAAATTTAAGCTGGTATCTTAGTATAGCTATTATTCCTCCGAAACCCATAACACGTTTACTGATCTCGCTAGAACTTGGTGCAATAACTATTTCTGCTCCTCGTTTATCGGCTTCTATTAGAATTTCCTCAACTCTTCTTCTTAGTTCTTCATCTGGGCTTCTAATTAATTCCTCTGAAACTACAAGTTCCTTTACAGCATTATTTTCTACCGCCTTACTGACTTCATCAACTCCGTATGCAACCATTGAATCATCCTTTATTATGAGATACAGGAAGTTGTCAAGAATTTTGCCCGCCTTTATAACTTCAAGTTCCTTAAGGGCTTCTTTTATACTATCTCTTCTAGATAACTCATAGATCCCGGAGACACCGCCTGTTGAAACAGTGTCCACTGTTATGTGTACCCCTAGATCCATGTCCATGATTTTCTTAGTAAGCTCGTTTTTAAGAAAACCAGGACTGGCTATAATTACATAGTCTATATTATATCTCTTAACATACTCTTTTACAAGCTTTAATATTTCATTGATATATTTCTTTCTAATCTCCTCGTAGGAGGGGCTATCTTTTCCGGGTATCTGAGAGGGTTTTTCTACTAAAATCTTTATGCCTTGATGAGACATTATACCTATAGCTAGTTCATCATAATCAAAGGCTATTAGTAGTATTCTCCCTCTTTCCTTTAACGCCTTTTCAAGCTTCTTTAACATATATTTTGGCCACCTATCTTTAAATATAGTAACTATGGTTCCTGGCTCTATATTTAATGTATGATAATGGCCTTTTACACCAAATCTTTCCGGGCCTTCAAGAACTACTCCTCTAACTCTTAGTCTTGATGTAAATGGCTGGAACTCGAGGTTTTTTACCTTAATAGTAAGAGTCATTGGGATCCTTTTACTGCCTCCACTTTTATCGCTCTTTACCTCCCTTGTGGTCTTAGCAATAACTTGGTCATTTTCTTGAATAATGTTATAAAGCAGCCATAGATCGTCTTGGTTCTCCGGAACAAGCTTTATATAACCTTTTTTAAGATCAGTTTCTAAGATCCTCATTAACTGCTCCCTACCTATCACTATTTGATTAAGGAGTTAAGCTAATATATTGTTACAGATGTTATTAGGACTTTCTAGCTGTGATAGCATGATGCTTAAACCCTCTATAAGGGAGACAACTCTCCAGGATCTTAAACAAGTATATGAGATCGAGATTGAAAGCTTTACTAAGCCTTATCCATTAGAGCTTTTTTTGGTATATTACATAATTTCAAAGGATCTTTTCATAGTTGCTTCATATAATAATATTGTTGTTGGATACGCTATAGGGCTTATAGAGTATAAGAATTCGGAGAAGCTAGGTCATATAATATCTATTGCTGTTAGGCCTCTATATAGAGGGCTTGGTATAGGAGAGATCCTCATGAAAGAGCTTGAAAGACGCATTAGAAAATATTTTGTAACTTATATCTATCTAGAAGTTGAGGTAGGTAATAAAGTAGCTATTGCTTTATACAGAAAGCTTGGTTACGGTATTGTTTCCATACTACCAAGGTATTATGGTGAGAAAGACGCATACTTGATGGTTAAAAAGATATGATCTCATTCCTTGTCTTCATATAGGAAGACTTATGCGGTAAGCATTCAATAACTCTATACTGGGAGAAAAATTGACTAGTACAGTAGAGCTTGAGTTTTACTTACTCGATATAAACTATGAAATAGTTGGTGCTGAACCCCATATAATTCTCTGGGCTGCAACACGTGATGGTAAACGTGTTCTTCTTAGAGATAAAACGTTTAGACCATACTTCTATGCAATATTGTCTCCAGAGGCTAATCCACAAGATATCATTAACAAGATAAAGAAGCTTTCCAAACCTCGTTCACCAATAATTAATGTAGAGCTCTTAAAAAAGAAGTACTATGGTAGACCTGTTAATGTATTGAAAATTACTACTGTGATACCAGAATATGTTAGAGAATATAGAGGGCTTGTTAAGAAGATTAATGGTGTAAAAGATGTTGTAGAAGCCGATATAAGGTTTAGTATGAGATACTTGATAGACCATAATCTTCATCCATGTCAGTGGCATGTAGCAGAAGTTAAGAAAGTAGCAAAGAAACCAGGTTATAGAGTTGATGAAGAATATGAGATCGTAGGTAATATGAAGCCTTTAGAAGAAGCTTCTCCGATATCTGATCTGAGGATCCTGGCTTTTGATATAGAAGTATATAACCCGAAGGGTACTCCAAGGCCAGAAATAGATCCAGTCATAATAATATCGGTAATGAATGATAAAGACGAGCTGAAACTATTCCATGCCGAAAATAAGAGTGATCGAGATGTTATTACTAAATTTATTGAATACATAAAAAGATATGATCCAGACATTATTACAGGATATAACAGTAATCATTTTGATTGGCCATATTTGAGAGAACGATGTAAATACCTTGGGATAAAACTTGATGTTGGAAGAAGAATAGGTGGGGAGCCAAATACCAGTACCTACGGTCATATATCGATTCATGGTCGTTTAAATGTTGATCTATATGATTTTGCTGAGGAGATTCCTGAAGTTAAAGTTAAAACCTTAGAGAATGTAGCAGAATACCTTGGTGTAATGAAGAAGGATGAGAGAACTATTATAGAATGGACTGAAATGCCTCGATACTGGGATGATCTCAAGCTTAGACCTATATTCCTTAAATATGCGGCAGATGATGTAAAAGCAACTTATGGTTTGTCAGAGAAATTTCTCCCATTTGCAATGCAGTTATCGAGTATAACAGGTCTCCCACTAGATCAGGTAGGTGCGGCAAGTGTGGGGTTTAGGCTTGAATGGTATTTGATGCGGGCAGCATATGAATATAATGAGCTTGTGCCGAACAGGATTGAGAGACCTTATGAAAGCTATAAGGGTGCGGTTGTCTTAAAGCCAAAGAGAGGTGTTCATGAAAATATAGCGGTCTTAGATTTCTCATCTATGTATCCTAATATAATGATTAAATACAATGTTGGTCCAGATACCTATGAGCAAGGCCTATGTAGTGAGGAAACACACTGGAAAGCCCCAGAGGTAGGTCATTGCTTTAAAAAAGAGCCTCCTGGATTCTTTAAGCGTGTTCTTTCAACTCTTTTAGAGTTGAGAAAGAAAGTGCGTGAAGAAATGAAGAAATATAATCCCGGTAGCTATGAATACAGGATCCTTAATGAGAGACAGAAAGCTTTGAAGATCCTAGCTAATGCTACATATGGGTATATGGGTTGGGTTGGTGCTAGATGGTATTGTAGACAATGTGCTGAGGCTGTAACTGCTTGGGGTAGGCAAACGATCCTTAAAGCTATAGAGTTTGCTAAGAAGCTAGGTCTAGAGGTAATCTATGGTGATACAGATTCACTATTTGTAACATATGATAAGGAGAAGGTTAGTGAGCTTATAGATAAAATAGAAAAAGAACTTGGCTTTGAAATAAAAATTGATAAGATCTATAAAAGAGTTTTCTTTACAGAAGCAAAGAAGAGGTATGCAGGTCTACTTATTGATGAAAGAATAGACATTGTAGGTTTTGAGGCAGTCCGTGGAGACTGGGCTGAAATAGCTAAAGAGGTACAGGAAGAAATAACCAGGATCCTTCTTAAGGAGATGAGTATTGATAAGGCAATAGAATATGTAAGAAGCATTGTATCTAAACTTAAAGAGGGCAAGATCCCACTTTCCAAGCTAGTTATTTGGAAAACATTAACTAAAGATATAAGTCAATACACTGCCGAGGCTCCACATGTTGTAGCGGCAAGTAAGATGATTAAAAGAGGAATTAAGGTGCGTTCAGGTGATAAAATAGGATATGTTATTACAAAAGGTGTTGGTAATATATCTAAGAGGGCTGAACCATATATGTTTGTAAAACCTAGGGATATTGATGTAAACTATTATGTTGATCGACAAATAATACCTGCAGCGCTTAGGATATTATCATATTTTGGTGTATCAGAACAGCAACTAAAGGTAACAGCCAGTGGGCAGAAAAGTCTTTTTGATTTCTTTGGAGGTAAAAAATAGTGGATAACTTAAAGACTAGAGCTATAGGAGATCATTGAATGTAAGGAGTATAAGTTCGGATGGCTTGTAGTTTATATTACCTAGTTTTGTACCAATAATTATCTTCACGTTTTTATCCTTTGCAGCATCAATTAATCGCTGAGTTATTATACCATCAAACACTATAGCATTTACCTGCTCTGCCTCTGTACTATTTAATTCATTAACTAGATTTCTAACAGGTAGTCTCTTTATCTTATTCCAGTCTTTATCATATAGTATCCCCTCTAATGTCCCGATCAAACTCTTTATATCGTTCGTAACTGTTGTTGGAAGAGTTAATGTTTCCTCTAACTCTGGTAGTGCTTTACGTGTAGGTTTTTCCTTTGCTTCTTCAACCATCTTCTCTTTAGCTTCACGATAAGCATATCTTCTTTTTTGTTGCTCAATATATTCTCTTACAGACACGGCACTTGATAAGGAATCCCTAATTTCTTTACTTGTAAGTTCTTCTACTTCCTTATTAGGCGGGGCTCTAGCTATGTAGTCTATTTTCATATTGCTTCTAAGAAGCTCCTTTAAAATCAAGTCACCAGCATGGTCTCCGTCAAGAAATACTATAACCTTCTTCTTTTTCTTACTCAAATTGATTATACTTTGAGGGATCCTTGTTCTTGCCCCACCTATTGCTACCACATTTTTATATCCATATCTTAACAAATTAATTACATCAGCACGTCCTTCAACAACTATTAAAGTATCACTTCTCTCTACATCAGGTCCTGCTGGGAGCTGTTCAGGCCCATATTTTATTACTTCAGGTGTTTTTAGTACTGTTTCTATTTCTTGGAGAATATTCTTAAGGTCTGGCCCTTTCTGTCTACTCCAAACAGAGAGTATTTCTTTTGCCCGTTCAACTATTTTTTTAATTTTCTCTAACCGGACATCAATTATATCAATAACTTCTATACGTGCTGGATAAGGACCAACTTTATCCACGGACTCTATCATTGCTGCTATTAATGCTGTTTCAACTCTATCAAGATTTGACGGGATAATTATTTCTCCCATACTTCTTGTGCCATGGGTTTTTAAGTCAACAGTTATCCTCCCTATTCTTCCCTTATCCTGTAACTGCCTTAGATCAAATTGTTCTCCGAAAAGCCCTTCTGTTTGTCCAAATATAGCGCCTATTACATCAGGTTTTTCAACGATACCGTCAATCTCTATTTTTGCTTTAATTAAATATTTTGGCATACTACATCACCTACATAGATGAAAGGTTTCTTGATAAGCATGTGGCTGTGTTATAGAATACTGGCCTTGCCCTAGCGCCCTCCCTTTATCTTTTATCGTTTATATATCACTCTTCTACCTAGTTATTTTTGTCTTTTCAAGATATTCTATTAGCTCACGGGATTCTTTATCTGCCAGCAGTTTTTCCCTAATAGGTTTAAGGAGTTTTATTAATGCTTCTGCTGTAGCGTTTTTCAGATCTAGGGGATGGATTTTCCCTTCAATGTAAAGTTTTGCAAGCTCGTTAAACGTAGTGATCTCTATGGGGCCTCCATACTTAGCAGGTCTGTCTATATAGAGAGTGAATCCTGGCTTACTAAACAATAGCAGCTTGTTTATTTCTATTATAGGGTTGTACTCAAGCTGTCTAGGTGGGCAATATGCTTTTCTTATC
Source organism: Desulfurococcales archaeon (assembly GCA_021163115.1). GTDB lineage: Archaea > Thermoproteota > Thermoprotei_A > Sulfolobales > Desulfurococcaceae > JAGGXK01. Next base: position 7,725 of record JAGGXK010000018.1, read on the forward strand.
TTCCATTTAATAGCTTTGGGATCATCATGTACAAATACTGCTGTCTCAGGTTTTGATTTACTCATCTTTACGTCAGCATATACTTCATCTATTTCTTTTCCTAAAGTATCCATTCTACTAGGTCCTTGTAGACCTACAAGTAGGGGTGTATGTATTGCAACTACTTTTTTCCTTCCAACTTTTTCAGCTACATCTCGTGCTAACATATGGGCCTTCCTTTGATCGGTACCGCCGAGGGCTATGTCTAGGTCTAGGTAGAAGATATCTGTAACCTGCATCATTGGATAGACTAGTTTAGAGAAATCTGTTTCAGCTTCATCAGCTTTCCTACCCATTATAGTTAATGAACGCTTTACTCTGGCAAGTGTTGTTTGTTTAGCAGCTTTTATAAGGATCTCCCAATACTTTTTATCGCTTACCAGATCTTCTGCATCAACGAAGTTTATCTTAGATACATCGACTCCATAGGCCTCCATAACTTTTCTAACAAGCTTAGCGGCTTTTCTTATAGCCTCCATACTACCTCCTAATTTATCGTTAATGCATGCATGCCATGTTGCTTCAAGTACGTAGGTTTCGATTCCTGCTTCAAGGAAGTCGCGTATCTTATCAATCCATATAAGCCAGCCTATGTGTACTAAACCACTCGGCTCAAACCCTATGTAGGCTTTTGGATGTTCTTTCCTCTGAAGTAGATCCATAAGCTCTGATGGTACAACGATTTCAGCAGTATTTCTAGTCAGTATCTCGTATCTTCTTTCTATATCCATTACATGCTACCTCATCAGATTTTTTAACACAACCATCTATTGCTTAATAAAGAATAGTTTTAGAGAAAAATAACTTTAATTCCGTAAAGGGGGCCCCTAGCCAGCAGTGTCCCCCACTACCAACACCTGTATTCATCGAGGCCAACGGCTTAACTCATACAGGCTCTTATTAGTGGGAGCAGGGTTGTAGCTGGCTAGGGACCCTATCTATTATTTATTGTTTTAGGGGTAGATGTACTCTTGCCCCGGTTTAAGTATGACTACTTTTGTATCTGTTTTCTCTTCTACTATGTTCTTAAATTCTTGTGGATCGGCTTTTATTGGTGGGAAGGTATTGTAGTGCATTGGAATAACTATTTTTGATTTAATTAATTCAACAGCCTTTGCTGCCTCTAATATTCCCATTGTGAAGTGACCGCCTATAGGCAACATAGCTATGTCTGGTTTATATAGCTCCCCAATAAAGGTCATTTCAGCAAACAATCCTGTATCACCTGCATGATATATACTTACGTCCTTACCTCTAAGAACAACACCTACGGGATTTCCATGAGTACTGCTATGGTATGCTGGGGTCAATACGATATAGAGATCCTCAACTTTTATCCTACCTCCAATATTTGCTCCAATAACATTTTTCACACCCTTTTCTTCAATAACAAGTCCTAGATCATATATTGTTACAACTTTTGCTCCAGTTCTTTTAGCTATGTCAATAGTTTCACCTAAGTGATCACCATGATCATGGGTTACTATAATATAATCTATGTTTTCTCTACTCCTAAGGTAGTCTTCCAGACTAGTAGGAGATAATGGGTTACTAATCCATGGATCTATTAAGACAACTTTTTCCTTACCATCCAATCCCTCCAACTTTACCTCAAATGATGCATGGCCTAAATAATAGATCCTTGCCACAGCTTTCACCCCCATACCATAACTATTTATATAGTATGACTAAGCTCTAAAAGAATATTTTATAATATTTTTGTATAACACTATTAGATTTAAGTAAAGTATCTAGGTAGGTGTTTAATTAATATGTTGGATGGGGATATTGTGGAGAAGTATAGAAGGGCAGGTGATATAGCTAAACGTGTTCGTGAAGAAGCTGTTAGAATAGCTAAGCCCGGTATGAAGTTATTGGAGTTAGCTGAATATATTGAAAAGAAGATATTTGAACTAGGTGGAGCACCAGCTTTTCCAGTGAACTTATCAATAAATGATGTTGCAGCACATTATACGCCTACTCTTAACGATGAAATGGTTATACCTGATGGAGCTGTCTTGAAAATCGACATAGGTGTCCATGTTGATGGTTATATTGCTGATACCGCAGCAACTGTTACATTTAACCCTGCATACGAGTCTCTTCTCGAAGCATCCTATAGGGCTCTTGATAAAGTAATTGAAAAGATAGGTTTCGGTGTTAAGGCATATGAAATAGGTAGACTTATTGAAGAGACAATATTATCCTATGGATTTAAGCCTATTAAAAATCTTGCAGGCCATAGTATGGATAGATACATCATTCACTCAGGATATAGTATACCTAACTATTTTGATCGTAGTGCTAGATGGTCCTTTAGTGATGGAGCATATGCTATAGAACCTTTTGCCACTAACGGTATAGGTTTGGTTAGAGAAGAAGATGTGGCTACAATATTTTCTCTTAGAAGTAGTGGGAGGCGGACAAGGTTATCTTATGTAGAGAAGAGGGTTGTTGAGGAGCTGTGGAGGGAAAGGAGAACACTGCCTTTTTGTGAAAGATGGCTTAGAGGCCTCTGTAAAGGTGTTGAAAGTATTAGAAATACTATTCAGCTACTTATTAGAAAGGGATTGCTCTACCTTTATCCTGTTCTTGTAGAGAGGGGACATGGTTATGTTGCTCAGTTTGAACATACATTCCTAATAAATGGGAGGGAGGTTATTGTTACAACAGCCTAGATTTATAACACACAAGTACAAACTAGACTTGCCATACTTTTGATAAGTTAAAGGGTTAATGCTTAGTAGCATAATGTTTTAAAGGCTCTCTATATATTTTTAGGTAAAAGAATTTGATAAGATGGTAGAAGGGATCGATGTTTAATGCCTGGTGATTGGACGGATTATATTGGGCAAATTATATTCATATTATTCTTCTTAATGTTATTTACTGGCATGAATCAGAAGATCCAGGTGAAACTCTGGGCATATGATATAAGGAATAAGCTCTCCATTATTAAGAGATACGCAGATGATAGTAGAAGCAGGATTGAGGAGATACTAAATAAACTTGGAGTTAGAGAACCTTCGGGTATTGTTAATAAATTCATGAACTTCTTCATGATCGAGCCTGTTGATATAGAGCCTACTGATATAATAAGAAGACTTGATCACTTGATCCGTTCACGAGAAAGAATTTTCAAGGATTCTCTTGCAAGAACTTTACCTGAACTAGGTAAGTATGAGAGAAGTCTTCTTGAATCATCTCTTGAGATAGCAAGCGTTTTAAATTATGTCTATAAGTCTATAAGACATTACTTACTTCTTGGTGAGAAGTATAATAACTGGGTTCTTCTTATGCAGCTTCAGTTCATGATGCCTGAGACAATGAAGCTTGTTGAGACATATTACAAGAGCCTTGACTCATTCATTAAGGGCACTCCTATTGGCGATTCTGTAGGTCCTCTTGTAGCTTATAAGATTATGGAGAAAGGAAAGATTTTATCTAAGAATGTTATTGAAGATACTGTTGTTGCAGAGGTATGGCTTGATAATAGGAGAGTTTATGTTATAAAGGCTGAAGGCCCTGGATCCAATGTGGGTAAGCCTGGTAAGGTGCTAGCCGATCTTGTTGAGAAACTTAGTGGCAATGTTGACCTAGTTGTTACAATAGATGCCGCTCTTAAATTAGAAGGTGAAGAACTTGGTGAAATAGCTGAGGGTGTAGGAGCAGCAATAGGTGATCCTGGGCCAGAGAAAATAGCTATAGAGAGAGCAACATCTAGGCACAATATACAGTTATCAGCTATAGTTATAAAGATGGGTCTTCCAGAAGCTTTACATGCCATGAAGAAGGAGTTATATGAAGCTGTGGAGAGAACTGTCGATTACCTATTAAATCTTATCAAGAATGCAACTAAGGAAGGATCAACAATAATAATAGCAGGCATAGGTAATAGTATAGGTGTTGCACAATGACGTTCTTTAATGATCCAACACTATTGCTTATAGTAATAATACTAGGTGTTACAGTAATTCTTCTCCAACTCTACATAGAGTCAAGAAGAAAACCAAGAGAACTTCCAAGAATTACAAGGACTCTACTAAAATGTACAAAATGTGGTAATGTATTAGAAATAGACTATGAAGAAGGAGACTTTATATCATTAGTAAAGGGAAAATGCAGCAAATGTGGAGCACCAATGAAGATACAGGCAATCTATACAATAGAAGTCAAGCAACCAAAGTAGAGAAAAACTTAAAACACTACTAGTAATGATAAGGTATACGGCGGCTCGACCCGGCCATAGCGGCCGGGTAACACCCGGTCCCATATCGAACCCGGAAGTTAAGCCGGCCGCGTTGGGGTAGGCCGTAGGGTCCGCGAGGCCCTGCAGCCTCCCCAAGCTGGGATCGGGCCGCCGCTTCTCCCATTTTCCCGCCTATTAACTGGAGGAGCTTCCTACATAACCCCAGGCTCGGTTTTCGTAAGCCTTTATTTATCTGGTTTTTATAAGCTGGTTTAATTCTTAGTTCCCTGGGACTAATGAAGTGTTCTTCCATTAGCTTAATATCGCAAAGATCCCAGGGTTCTCATGTAGAAACTCGGGAGTATAGACTTTTTTCATAATCCCATCCTTTCACATTATGAAATGAAATAGTAAAACATGCTAAATAAAAATAGGCTATTTATTTTACTTATCAACTATTAACCAGACTATGTAGATGATATCCTAGATGAGTATGTTATTACAGTAACCTGGGGCTCGTAAAAGGTTGTTAGATACTTATATTTCGATATATAAATTTATACTACTTGGTGGAAGCCTTGGAAATACCTAGTGTAAATAATATTGTACGGGTGAAAAACATAGTTGTTGATGGGAAAAAACTTATTGGTCTTGAGGTCGATCTTCCAGGGGCTCCCTTGGTTCTGATCAGGGGGGATAAGGGATTTATTATGTGCGGCTACCTTAATATAGAGGTTACAAACAAGCTTGGTATAATTGCTGCTAAGGTTTCTGGTGTAAAGACTGTTGAGGATGTTCTTAAATCCAGCATTAAGGCTGTAAGTTTAGAAGCTGAGAAAGCTGGTATAAAGATCGGTGTGAAAGTAAAGGATGTACTTGACAAGATATAACAGTTTATCTAATTTCAGAAATCATCCTATAATGTTGATCAAATATGGCTAAGACTAAGATAATTGTAACAATAGGTCCTGCCTCTGGAGATAAGAATATTATAAAAGCTTTTCTAAGGGAAGGTATTGCTGGCTTTCGTATAAATTTTAGCCATGGTTCACCAAGTATATGGGATAAGTATCTGGAATACATAGAATATGCTGAGAAAGAACTGGATGTATATCCAGCGATCATAGGAGATCTAACTGGGCCCCAGTTGAGAATAGGTGAGTTCAAAGCATTCGGCGTTAAGAAAGGAGATAGAGTAAAACTTGTTTATGCAAAGGAGTCCGATGAGGAAAAAACTATACCAGTCTTTAATAGAAAGATCTTTGATCTACTTGATCCCGGGGATATAGTTCTCTTAGATGATGGTAAGATAAGACTTCATGTAGAGGAAGCTAATATTGATTATGCAAGTCTTGTTGTGTTAAATGATGGTTTTATAACACCTAGAAAAACCATCCTCATTGCAGGAAAGGATCTAGGACTACCTGTTCTAACCCGTTATGATGTTGAATGTGTAAGATATGCTGTTTCCAGAAACTTTACATACCTTGCACTAAGCTATGTACGTTATCCACGAGATATCTACACTTTAAGAGAGCTCCTTGCAAAACTTAGAGCTAGCCACATAGGTATAATTGCAAAAATAGAGACACGAAGTGCTATAAAGAATCTTAGCCAAGTAGTAAGAGAAGCTGATGCTGTAATCATTGCACGTGGGGATCTAGGAATGCACTATAGCCTAGAGGAAATACCTAGACTTCAGAAACTCATAATTACTAAATCCATAGAAATAGGTAAACCAGTCATAGTTGCTACCCAGCTACTAGAATCTCTAGTAAATAACCCTCAGCCCACTAGAAGCGAAGTAGTAGATGTAATAAATGCTGTAAACGATAGTGTTGATGCCCTACTCCTAACATCGGAGACTGCTATGGGAAGATATCCTATAGAGGCAGTAAAGTGGCTTAAGCGGATAATCAGAGTTGCAGAACAATGGTCCTCAGAAGGATATGGGAAAAGAACTACTGGAAGCGAAGAACTCGATATAAGAGATAAATATGCTAAGGGATTAGTATCCCTTGCAGAAAACATTAGCTCAAAGGTATTAATATACACGAAAACAGGTACAATGCCTTCTAAAATCGCTAAATATAGACCTGAAGTCCCCGTCTACGTGGGCTCTTCAAGTAAACATATTGTAAGAAAACTATCAATATATCGTGGATTAAACCCTGTACATGTAGCAGAAGCCGATGAGTCAACAGATTATGAAGAAGGACTAAATAAATTATACAAACAGTTACTAGATAAAAATGAAATAACCTATGGAGATGTAATAGTATTAACCTATGGTAGAAGAGAAACCACTCTTCATGTTATAAAAATAATTCAAGTACTATAATTATCAAAAATATTATCATGAAGCCGCCGGCGGGATTTGAACCCGCGACCACCGGCTATCTTGGTGACGACTTCGGGGTTTATTCGTAAACCATACGAGGCCGGCGCTCCACCAGGCTGAGCTACGGCGGCATGTGATCTAGTGTCTAAGTTACAGTAGACTGTTTAAAAAACATGTTATTGTAGACCTTTTAATGCATGGACTGCCATAGACTTTATAACTTCATAGGGGTTCTTTGCCTTAACAATGGCTGATGCTACTAGGACACCTAC
>JAGGXK010000015.1 GCA_021163115.1 Desulfurococcales archaeon
GTTGGAAGAGCTATATAGTAGTATGCAGCATTCAAAGGATATTCCATTGGGAGTAAAGTATAGAATATGTAATGTAGTTGTTGATCTACGTGAAAACATTGTTGAAGCTAGAATGATTTTTAGAGAATGTAGGTTATCTTAATGTTTCTAAAATATTTTCTAGGATCATCTTGAAACGTGTTTGTAGGAGATAAGATCAATAGATCTTCACCATAACATGTTATTTCCTGTATAAAAGTATGTCTTTTCAATACAAGCTTCTTAATACACAACTGGTGTATATTCGAATAAGTAAGTATAGCCTCCTCAGACTTCAAGTCACCTATGCTTAGTCTCCCCCCAGAAATATTTCTTACCCTAAATACACTAGATGTTATATCAACTATAGTTGAAGGCGCTGTCAATACAAGGTATACATGCTTAGCCTTAATACACTTTGCTTTTACAACCCCATATACCATGACTTTATCAGCTATAAGCGTTCTTCTTACTTCTAAATAACCTCTTACCGATATTTCCCGAGCTTTTATAGTGCCTGCTTTTAAGGCTCCTATAAGCCTTAGCTTATCAAACTCTAGTTTTTCACCAATAATCGCTCCAACAACCAATGCTTTCCACACCTCTAGCAAGCCGTAGCAGGTTTTATATAAAAAAGTATATGATTGTATATGTTTTCATGGTTGTTCCTCTTCTATTATTGCTATGACTTTTATTTTTCTTCCATGATATTGTTTGAGTTTTTCTTGGTATTGTTTGGGTGGGTATATGATGTATCTTCCTCGTCCATAGCTTATTATCTTGGCTTCAAACACGTAGACTACACTCATACTCCCACCAAAACAATAATGTAGCGAAAAAATATATAAATATGACTCCAAATAACATATACATAGGTGAAGAACTCCGATGAGGGGGAAGACCACCTTAACTAAGGTGGTTCCCCGAGGAGAGTATATGCTAACTCAAAGCACAAGGAACCTTAGTAGGTGGTTCCTTAGAAAAGCTAAGAGAAGAACTCTACATGACAAGAAGAGCTATTCAGCACGTTATTGATTGTCTATGGGAACTGGGTAAATTACCAAGTATTAACCAGTTGCACCAAATGTTCTATAAACTACTAAGGAAGCAAGGATTCAGGGCACATCAATGTAAACAAATATACAAGTATGCTAGAGCAATAGTAAAATCAGCTAGAGAAAACAATGGAACCAAGCCTGTACTTAAGAAATTATCAGCTAGACTAGACAAATACGATGCATGGTTAGACCTAGAGAACCAGATTGTCGTTGTGAAATTGAGAGATAAAGTCTTCAAGATAAGACTGCTACATAACAGGGAGTACACAAGGAAGTTCCTTGGACGTAAATGGTACGAGGTAATCATAAGCATTGATAGACAAGGAAGGATACGGATATGCATACCATTTAGGTGGAGTTATAACCCATATAAACCTAGGAGAATTATCTCTATTGATATTAATTTGAAGAAGATAGTGATTTATGATGGCAGGAGTGTTAGAAGAGTAGATACAAGGTTTACGGAAGCTCTGTATCTTAAATATCTTGCTGAAGAAGTTCAGAAGAAGCACAGCTATGCTTGGAGGAGAAACAAGAAATGGCTAAGTATTATCAGAGCACTCCATAGGAGGAGTAGGAACATAGTAATTGACTGGTGTAGGAAATCAGCTAAATACATAGTTCTTAAAGCTAAGAAAACTAAAAGTGCTATTGTTCTTGAAGACCTTGTGAAACTATGGTTCAATACCTCTAAGAAGTCAAGTACTATAGCTGATAAGCTATCTCGCTTTGCTTACCACAAACTAGAACTAGCAATTATGACTAAAGCTATAGAATACAATGTGCCGATAATATACGTGGATCCTAAAGGTACTTCAACAACATGTCCAAGGTGTGGAGCAAAGCTATCCTATACTCACAGACTAGCAATATGTAGAAACTGTGGATTCATAGCAGATAGAGATACTATTGGTGCAATTAACATATACTTAAAGGCATTCAAAACCATAGCCCCACGCCTCGGGTCGTGGGGCATCCACCCAATGACCAATGAAACCCGAGCGAAGGGTGGGCTATCAAAAGATGAACCAATGACAGTTCATATAAAAACATATACAAGCATATAAAGAGGTGAACCCAGTTTATTTAGTTCTAGTTATAGAGAAAAAACTCTTGAGGTAGAAGCCATGGTTATAAGCATAGTAATTGATGGCGAAATAGTTGATTCTATGGCCAAGTGCTTCAATACATCAAAGGTTAACATAAAGCCCCTAGATCTATTTGATGAGAAATACTATCCTCCTAGAAATGATGAACCGGAAAAGGTAGCAATGTATCTAGCAGTCTTAGTAGCTCTTGATCATAGGCTTAGCCGGCCGGGAAGACCCTATGAAGCATGCCTTGAGGATGGATGTTACCATGGAGCTGACCTACTTTATAGACTTGGTAAGAAGATCTATGACTATGAACCAGACTTTTATACACCTAAAAAACTGTCAAGGATCACTATAGATGATATTAGAAAGAGATTCAACATAGATGGTGCAGAGGTACCTGATCCTGCAGTACGTGCTTTACTTCTCAAGGATCTTGGTATTAAACTTCTAAAACTATATAACGGGTCCTTTATGGAGCTATTGAAGATATCTGGTTGTAGGCTTAGAGGTACCATAGATAAACCTGGATTGATTGATCTACTTAAAATATTTAGAGCGTACGAGGATCCTGTTGAGAAAAAATCCTTCCTGCTAGTAAAATCCCTTATTGCTCGCAAGCTCTATCAGGTATGTGATGCCGAGAATATGGAGATCCCTGTAGATAATCATCTGACTAGGATAGCGTTAAGAACGGGATTAGTAAAAGTTAGGGGCAGGCTATGGAACTATATAAAGAGTTTCCAGCCAGTAAGTTATACCGATGATATATTGATCAGATACGTGGTAAGAATAGCATATAAGGAGGTTTCAAGAAAATCCACTAAACCAGTAAGCTATATTGACGACATTTTATGGAAACTTGGAAGAACAACTTGTTTAAGAGACGAAATACCCAAGTGTAATGTATGCTTGTTTAAAGACTTTTGTATAGCTAGAAAAGATAAAAGGTATATGGTGAAGGAACATAATTACTATAATACATGGTACTATTGAGGTGAAATACCAGATTGCAGGCAACTAACAAGCCTAGTTTGAAAGACATTGAGAAGCTTCCTAAGTTAGAGAAACTAATAATGGAGTATTTCCTAAAATACATAAGCGCAGGAGAGATTATTACTATAATTGATTTAAGAGAGACAATAAAATCGATGAGGGATCCCGAACTAGTGCCAGAATTCGATGACGTAATAATTGAGATATCCTTAACAAGAGCTATTGCAAGACTTGTTAAAGAAGGATTCCTAGAGCATACTGAGGGTTGCTATAACCTAGCCCCTCACCTAAGGGAGGAGCTTAAGAAAACAGGTAAGTATAAGCCAAGTCTTTCTAGAACACTGTTTTAAGAATGTTTGTAACATAGATACCCGAGGCTTCTTCTAGAAAACCTTGTAATAAAGCCTGCTCTCTCTAATCTCTTGCCAATACCCTTTACAATACTAGCTCCTCTATGTTTTCCCGGCTCTCCAGTATAATGATAGAGAATTCCACCAGGCTTTAGTACTCTATAAAACTCTTTGTATAATTCAAGACTATATAGATCACCTGTTCTACCGCTAAATCGCGGGGGATCGTGTATTATTCTGTCAAAATAACTATCATTAAAACTATGAATAAGATCTATTATATCATCTTTAAACACTAGTATATTACTTGACTCTAATTCCCTACTCCATGGATTATGCATTGCTATTTCAATAACATTTTCATCAACTTCTACAGTATATACTTGTCTAGCGCCCTGTCTAAGACTATGAATTGCAGTATATCCTAACCCCATACACGTATCAAGTACAATGTTGCCTCTTTTTACTCTGGCATCCCGTACTTTAAAATAGCTATCCTTCCATGGTGTAATATCTATGATTCTATGCATATGAATACCATTAATCTCTATGGTTGGGGCATCTTTTTCTGAAACAGGCTTAAGTTTATAAAATCCATTCCTCCCCCTCTTAATTATGGGTTTTAAATTATTATCTACTGCTTCATAGACAAACCCTGGTTTAACAGACTTTAGTAGATCCCAGTCAAGAACATAATTGTCTACTATAGCACCATTGCTATTTATCTTAACAGTTTTATAAGATCTCCCTAGATCTAGTGTTACATAGACTTCTCTTAAACCAGATCTCTGTGCATTAAATATCTTTTCTATAGTCCAGTTAGTTATCCTTGGTTTATCAATGTATTTATATTCAATAATCATTTTCCTCTAACCAGGTATTATTTTCAATAATTCACTAGGATTGCGGACTATTATATCTGGTTGGAATGGGTGTTTATAGATAACTGTATCTATAAAATAGTCTATGAATTGAGCTAGGATAGCCTTTATTTTAGGGAAATAGGATTTTATATACATCAATACTTCGGGCTTATCATTAATGATATAAACTTTATTGTAAGCACTTGAGGACATAATTGTAGATACCGCATTTATATAATCATCCATGTCTTCTCCTGCAACAATTATTCTATTAAAGAAGTCTGCTACATTAGCTAGCTCTATTCTAAGCTTCTTTAACCCAATAATGTCGTCGCTGCCACATATTATAACTAATGCAGAGTACTCCCTTAGCTTTACCAGTACTTTGACTATTCCTTCTATAAGCTTTGAATATTTAATACGTAGGTACCAGTAATCTATGAATAGTTGATCTAATACCTCTTCTCTAAGACTTATATCTAGCATTTTAAGAACTCTAGGCCACCAAATATAATGTGGTTGCCCTAAAGCCTCATAATATAGGATCTCATAGTACATGAGTATGTTGGGATCAATTAGCTTATTTTCTTTAGCAAACTGGTTATAGAACACTTGTACTCCTTTGTATGAATTAACTATTACTCCATCGAAGTCAAATATTACTAGGGTGTTCATGATAGTAATATATGTGTGTCTTTTATCTTAAGTATTGTTTTTTACTTAATACTATAATCTCTGCTTTCTCTGCGGGAACAGTTTTTATCAGCTTCTCTTCTCTATGTATTTTACTGGATGATGAGAAACCTACCAATTTATAGACAAGATTAGTGATGAAGGAGGTTTCGTCTGAATAAGCCTTCATTAGTAATGCTATAGCATGCTTACATAGATATTTCGGCCCAAATCTGTTTCCAGCACATGTACATTTATATCCTTCACTACTTATCTCAACTCTATGTATAGCTCCTGCACTACCTTCAACCAAGCCAACTATCTTTTCATGTACGATCCTATATTTTATTACACCATTCTTTCTATATAGATCAAGACCGTTAAGTATTCTTGAGGGAGTTGTCTTATTTGCTAAGACAAGTTCCTCCAGTAAACCACCTATGGACAACAATATTCACCGCTAGAAAATAGGGGTAAATATAGAGGTGGGAGGTAGCCGAAACTAATAAAGGGCTAAGTAAGGAGCTTACTCAACATATACTTCAAACCTTGTATCAGTAAATACTGTCCTTGATAATTTACGCCAAATAATTCTTGCAACCAAGTTATACCTCCCTCTAGGTAATTTAATAGGTATCTCTATGATTGTTTCTTCCCCAGGATCCAGTGGTGGTAGTTCTTTTCTATAAATACTTGATCCAAGGTGCATAAGGGTTATAAGAGATTTATCAGGTTTCGCATCGCCCTTATTAGATATAATGATCTTTATTTTTTCGCCTCTAGAAATCCTGTTTGGAACAATAATATCCTCTACTACAAGTCTCGGCTCTTTATATGTGATTTGAGAGAGAAGTACTGATGACACTAATAGCTCTTTAGGGAAATACCGTGTTTCCGACTCTACATGATTTATTAATAAAGTATTCATTTCTTCTATTTTATCTAGTTTAAGAACAGCTTCTTCTCCTCCAACTATTCCACCAACTATCTTAGGTTCATGATTATTCATCTTTAATAGTGCCTTTGCTTGGGTACTAGGCATGATCATTACTGTCTTTAACAATCCAGGAATGTTTAACCCTGTTGGATGTTTAATAAATACTTCAATACTCTCCCCTGGCTCAATGGATAGTGCTCCACTTAAGAAGCTTATATGGCTTACTGCATCACTTGACTTATATAGAATTAGGAGTGCTACATGTTCGATAGTTATAGTACTACTGCTTTCGTATTTGAATGTAACATTACATCTACTCCTCCTCCTAAACGCATCAAATAATGGTGTTACATCATATACCACTTTCGAAAAATACATATTCTTAAGCTCAGCCACAATACTTGGTTTAAACTCCCTAGCAACAGGTACACCATTTAGTTTTAATCTCCAGAGGAATCTTTCTTGGGGAGCTTTAACCCCAATTTCTAGTAATGCTTGTTTCAATGTAGCGTTTTCTATACGTGATAGCTCTAACGGTATGGTTACTCTTGATGATTTAAGCCCCCCTAATACAACAGCAGGGGTTGAAGAAGCATATACTATATCTCCATTAAACCTACTATATAGATATTGCTTCATGTCTCCCTTAGACATAATTCTTGCACCTTCCAATAGATTATCCTATGAGTTCCTCAAAAATAATGTTAATCCTCTGTACAAATATAGTGTTTTAATAAATGCTTTATCTTAATTGATCATGACTATATATAACAAGTTTTCTTAACCGCTTTAATGCTCTATACTTATCTTTCTTATCTATTCTTGCTCTTTCAATAATTTCTTCAAGAGCTTTAATTACCTCAAGAGCCTTCTTTGGATCAACAGGATATGGTATCCCATCCTTACCACCTATTACAAAGGAGTACTTGAATGGATCATATGGTGTATCAACAGGATCTCTCCAGCTGGGGGGCTCGTTATATATTAGATCACTTATTAGGGCTAGAGCTCTAATAGTAGATGCTCCAACATTTCTTGTCAGTAATAATTCCCTGAAACTTGATGGTTGTTTACTATATATTATTTTAAGTTTTCTAAGCAGGTTATCTGGTAAAGGTAGCGGTCTATAATAAACTATATGATCTTTCTTATCAAGTACTGATAGAGATGTCATTGGGAGTCCAAGGTAGTTGTGTAGTGTTTTATTATTCCTATACACTATGTTATATAGAGTTTTATAATCCGACAGAATATGTAAAGGATTATCGTTTACCAGATCAACTATTGTCTTCTGTATTCTATGAGATCCCTGGTCTACAAGATTCAGTACATGATCTAGTCTGTAGCCCGAAACACTTTCATGGGGTTTACTTGTAAAGCTTGTTCTATGGCTCCAGTGATATCTTCGTGCAAGCTTTTTCTTCAAATTCATTCCCTGCTGTATTATAACCCATTTACCTGTGTTTGAGATAATTAATGTATGATGGTATAGGGTGTACTTATCCTGTAGTGCAGCTGAATCAATTTTCGCTACAAGCTTAGAAACCATTGTATAATAGGGAGCTTGGTCTTCAGATAATCCTAGTTGTCGAAGCGCATGTGGTATTTCGTTAGGAACCTGTCTAGCCCTTCTACCCTTGCCTCCAACAACTATTATTCCTAGGTCTCTGTTGCTCCATGTAACTTCCTTGAGAATACCTAGAGTAACTGTTGTTGAACCACTACTATCCCAGTCCATTGCTATAGCGTTATTAAAGGCCTGGAACCATAAAGGGTTAACAAGTCTTTTAAGGGTCTTATCAGGCCCGTATTCATCAATCATTATATAGATTATTGCTTTTGCAAGCCTCTTCATAATACGGGCTAGCCACTGAGGTACATGTCCTTCATGTAATGGCAGTTCAGCTATGCCTTCAAGCATAAAATACTGTTCCTCCAGGAAACACCTGCTTCCACAATAGAATACTCTATATAAAAACTGTTTAATACAGTTACCACTTAACAATATTAGAGATAGTAGTATAGTATTAAACCTGTGATGAATTACTCCCGGCTAGACCGTGAAGGGATGACGTAAACTTACCCAACTGATTCTATATAGTTTATTCAAGGTATATGATCTTAGAGCTCTGCTATAGCAATATTAATTCACTAGAATAGAAATAAATTAATGATGATGACTTTTCGGGGAGCCTTGAGCCGAGGAGAGAATAGGGGCTATGAGGAAGCGGTTACCCATCTGAAAACATCTTGGTCGGTTGATGTGGAATGGTAGATAAAGACTGGTGGTTCATAGAGAGGGTTCCGAGACCCGTATATGTTAATATAAAACCCCAGAGAAGAGGAGTTAGATTCTTCATAGCTATAATGATTACCTTTATATTAATGATGATTGCCCAAGTAGTTAATGTACTCTCTCCAGAACTAGCAATATTGATTACAGGGTTTATAGTATTCTCTCAGCTAAGCATCGGCTTTATAAAAGGCTATTTTAGAGGATTATCTCCCTCTGATATTACATTGATCCAGAATATACTGAGGGAATTAGATGGAAAGATTATTACATGGAGTGTACCTAGCTACCATATCCCTGTAGCAGCTAGGCTTGTTAATGGCAACTATCTGTATCTCTTTATATCAAAAGGCAAACTTCATGCTATAATTGCTAAACCCGTTGTCCATGCCAAGATCTATAAGCCAATGAAGAAGCAGAGGCTCATAAAATTAGAACACATAGGTAGGTATAGAGATAAGATCCATGTTTATAGAATAGATATCATTCTACCATTTCCAGATAACCCTAGAATATGGTATAGAATGATTATACGTGGGACAGTTATAAATGTAACAACTATGACACCCTATGATGTTGTAAAACTCTCTCTCGAAAACATAGAGCCCTTGCCTGGAACAACGGGCTCAAAATAGCTCGGATTTAGCTTAGTTTCTTTGTTAGGGGTTTTTCAGTTTTCTTTACAATAAGAATAGGCCCATCCTTAGCAACAACCAGTACGTGATCCCCAGGCTTTATTTCTTCATCACTTCTAGCTCTCCAGTATTCGCCCATAAGTTTTATGAACCCCTCCTTATTAGGCCCTATCTCCTCTATGGCTTTACCTACAAGGCCTATAAGATCAAGTTTTAGTGTCGGCGGCTTTCTTCTTGCTTGTATAACCTTGTATACGATAAAAGCTGTTATCACCCCCATCACTGTAGCAAATGATACACCAGTCCAGAATATTGCTTTCTGGTACTCTGGTGATATAAGCCATCCTGGAGCAAATAATGGCATTAAAGCTATTCCTAGTGCTATCAGTACTATACCTGTAAACCCTAACACACCAAAGCCAGGGGTTACAAGCTCTATTCCTAGTGCTATAGCCCCTATCATTATCAATGCTATGCTTCCAAGATTTGCACTAAAGCCAGCCCCGATCAAGCTTAAGATTAGTAAAGCTATGCCTATAGGTGTTATAATATAGTGTCCGCTTAGTAAACCAAACAAGAGTATTAATATGCCAAGGGTTGCTAGTAACCCATTTATTAATGGGTCTGAGAAGAAATGTATTATATTAGCTCTTATACTCCCACGATAGTGCTCTACAATAGCTCCACTAGTAATAATGGTTACTTCCCTACCATTATCAAGCTTAACTACATGGCCATTGATCTTCTCAAGGAGTTCGTCAAGAGATGAAGCTACATATTCTATAACACCGTATTTAAGAGCCTTTCTCGCCTCAAGGTTAAGATTCTTTAATACAAACTCTCTAGCTACAGTAACATTCCTACCCCTATCTGATGCAAGGGAGCTAGTTAGCTCCAGCACAGGGTTTATAATCTTAGACTCATTTACAAGCTCATATTCCCCAGTAGCTGGATTATACTGAATTGGTTGTAGAGAACCAATTATCGTGCCTGGAGCCATAGCTGCTACATGGGTTGCAAGAAGTATAAGTGTTCCAGCACTCCAAGCCCCTCTTCCTGGAGGATATACATAGCCTACAACGGGTACATTACTGGTTCTTATTGCTGAAACAATATCCATTGCAGCATCCAATAATCCGCCTGGGGTATCAAGTACCATAACAAGTATCCCATTTACAGCTTCAGCACGCTCTATTCCCTCTTTAACAAGCTCTACAATACCATAGTCTATGCTCCCAGTAACCTCTATTATTATTACATGATTGCTTGTCTCAGTAGAATAAACTGGGTAAGTAGTTAAGGAGACAAGTATTATTACTAAAAATATTAAGATAAACCATTTGCTCATAGGCAACCCTTTTTTTCTATCTATCTTCTTAGATATTTCCCTTATTTAGTTTCTTTACTTACTCCTTTAGCCATAGCAGTTATTAATCCTAGTTCGGTGGTATGCTGGCCCATAATAGTTGGTGCTACAATAATCATGTTCTTCTCTCTAGCAATCTCTATAAGTGTCTGGAGTTCTCTAAGCCTTAGTGCAACAGGGTGTTTCTCGTAATATTCTGCAGCTTCAGCCATGATTGATGCAGCCTGTTTCTCACCCTCAGCCTCTATAATTCTGCTTCTTCTCCATCTCTCGGCTTCTGCCTGCTTAGCCATTGCACGAAGCATTGTCTCTGGGAGCCTTACTTGTTTAAGTGTTACAGCTGTAACCTTTATACCCCATGGATCAGTTACTTCATCGAGTATAACCTGGAGCCTCTTGTTTAACTCCTCCCTCCTTGTTAGGAGATCATCTAGTTCTACCGCACCAACTATGTCTCTGAGAGTAGTCTGAGCCATCATCATTACTGCATAGTGGTAGTTTTCTACGGCTGTAACAGCTTTTATGGGATCAAATACTCTATAGTAGATTACTGCATCAACACCAACGGTTACATTATCCTTTGTAATAACCTGTTGCTCAGGTACATCGACAGCGGTTACTCTTAGATCAACTTTTATAAAGTTATCAACGAATGGTATAACAAAGAATAAGCCAGGACCCTTTGCACCAAGTAGTCTTCCTAGACGAAATATTACTGCTCTCTCATACTCTCTTACAATCTTAAGGCTCATTGCAAGAAGTATTATAATGATTACTGTAA
Source organism: Desulfurococcales archaeon (assembly GCA_021163115.1). Lineage (GTDB taxonomy): Archaea > Thermoproteota > Thermoprotei_A > Sulfolobales > Desulfurococcaceae > JAGGXK01. The sequence continues at coordinate 11,064 of JAGGXK010000015.1, forward strand.
TAATTAGTACTGCTGGAAGCATTTCAGGTGATATCTGGAGAAGTATTGCCAACATAACCGGATTTAAAAGCATATTCAAGCCTAGACACCATTAAACCTATTATGTTACTGTAGTAGAAATATCTATACTGTATTTATTAGACTTTATCCTCTAGCATTATAGTTGAGGGTTTATTGATGAATAAGAGGAGAATAGGTTTTAGTAGAGAAAGGGAGCTTGCAAGGATTCTATGGAAAAAAGGGTTTGCAGTAATCCGTGCACCAGCTAGTGGGGCTAAAGCTAGGAAGCTCTCATACCCAGATATAGTAGCTATAAAGAATAGAGTTGTATTAGCTATAGAAGTTAAGACTAAGGAAAAACCGGGAACGGTATATATTGACAAGAGGCAGGTTAAGAAGCTTCTTGAATTTACTAGGAGAAGTGGTGGACTAGGCTTTATAGCTGTAAAGATAATGGATGGCAGGGGCTGGAGATTTATTCCCATAGAAAAACTTGAGGTTACACGTGGAGGTAATTACAGGGTCTCAATTGACACTATAGATTCCGGGCTATTATTAAAGGATATTGTAAGACTCGGCGAATCAATAACTTCTCTTGATAAATGGTTAAGCTCTTAGGCGAATCTAAGCTTTATCCTTACATTATACTTGTCTTCGAGTCTTCGGATCCTTTTTATCTTCTTATTAAATGTCCTTATCATATTCCTAGGTATTGTCACAATAACCATTGAATCCTCAACATTAACTTCAACACCTGGTAACATACGCTGGATAATATTGATAACTTTTGCAACAGCCCCTTCCCCAACAGCTTTAAACTTCTTGACAGGTACTACAACTGTTTGTTCTCCAAATGTATATATCTCATATTCCAGTTCTCCTGTTAAGAAGTCCTTAACCTCTATAACAGGTCTAGCTAGCTCTGCTTCTCTTAAGCCTGTTGGTAGTTTAACAGTCATTCTAACCTCATAGATCTTGTCAACCTGCCCATTTCTTATAAATACAACAGTATCTATGAGGCTGGGTATCATACCTAGTTCTACCCTACCTATAAATCTCTGAATAGCATCTATAGGGGTTGTAGCATGTACTACACCTATCATACCTATACCTGCAAGCCTTAGATCCGTATACAATTTAAAGTCTTCATCATCTCTCATTTCATCAAATACTGTATAGTCTGGCCTGCTCAACAATAGTATGTCGTGGAGCTCGCCTAGGTCAGCATAGTTTTTACTATACTGGGTTATCTTGTCTGGGAGTTGCATGTCTCTAGGAGATTCAATAGTCTTAACAATCTTTCCTTGGGACATATAGTATTCTGCAAGTGCTTGAGCAAAAGTAGTCTTACCCATACCAGGGGCTCCTGCAATCAATATACCTTCAGCTTTCTCACTCAGCCTCTTAATAAGTTTTGTAGGCAAGTTATAGTCCTCTAGTCTAAGCTTCTTTAATGGATGTACAGCAGTAATCTCCCATCCATCACTTAGAGGAGGCCTGGTTATCACAATCCTATATCTTCCAAGCTGTACAATTGTTGAACCTCGTCTATCAATTTCTATAAACCCGTCATGTCTCCTACGTGCTTCTTCAATAATCTCACGTGCTATTGCCTCAAGCTCATCACGTGTAAGGGGTTTGTCAGGAAGCTCTACGTATTCCCAGTCTCCGGGTCTACCACGTTTAACAATAGGGGGTACGCCTTCCTTTAAGTGAATACTCATTGTTGTTTCATCAAAGAAGTCTTCAAGCCTAAGCCTGGAGGGTTTTTCAGGCGGTATATAGATTACTCTTACACCAATTGCCTCAGCAACAAGCGCCTGTACCTTATCACCAGTTATTAACACACCTCCTACCTGGAAGGCATAGTCTCTAATCAATGCATCTATGGCTCCAGATTCAGCATATTTTATATCACTGGGTCTAGGCTTCTCCCCTGTAATCTCAAATTCTATAATACCTTTACTAGCATACATTCTAAGCTTCTTGATCTCATTAAGTCCTGCAAAACCTGTTGCTCTACCCTGGTTTGCCTGATGCTCTATTTCAGCTAGTACTGCTCTATGGATTACTATTCTGCCACGGAGCCTCCCTTCTTCTATAAGCCTAGATATGGCTCCCTCTATGATAGCGCTTGTATCTGGTACATAGATCTCTTCACTGGCTAATACTATACCCAAGCTATTACACCTTATTCAATACACATAGTCTATATCCCTTATTAAACTAGTATGAGGGCCTAATGGATAATAGTGTTAAATCCTATAGGGCTTTACTAGCTATTCTAAGCAGGTATATGAATATCATAAATGGTATTAACAGTATGATAAGCAGTAAAACAAAGATAAGTGCAGGATCAATGCTTCCATTAATAATAACAAAGGGGGGTACAACAACAACTACGTTGCCATTCTTGATCTCACTAATATGAGATAACGTATAGTGTAGAACTCCAAATATAACAAGCAGGAAACCGAGGGTTATCAATATAATTCCAGTGAATATTCTAGTAGTCTCGCCCATGAAATTATTTCTCTGCAAATCAGTGTTCCCAAAATCTATAGTTGATCCTCTAGGTATATTTAGGTTTCCGATTTGGAGATAGGAATTTTAAAAAATCCGTTAAAAATGTGTTGGATACAATATTTCTGGTTATATGCCTAGTTTTTTCATTATTTTGTTTAGTTTCTCAAGCATAATCTTCCTCTCTAGGCTTGCTACGAGCCTCCTTGTCGATATAACTGCGTCTGGGTTAACGCTTATACTATCGATCCCGTTTCTTACTAGGAATTCTGTAAACTCTGGGTATACGCTTGGTGCTTGTCCACAAATGCTTACTGTTGCTCCCTTAGAGTGTGCTTTCTCGATCAACATCTTTATAGAGCTTAGTACTGCTGGGTCTCTCTCATCGAAGTAGCCCATTTCACCAAGTATTCCGCTGTCACGGTCTGCACCTAGTACTAGCTGGGTTAGGTCGTTGCTGCCTATACTGAATCCGTCAACTAGCTCTGCAAACTTGTCTGCTAAGAATACAATGCTTGGTACCTCAGCCATTGCCCATACTTTGAAGTCCTTGCCCCTCTTTAGACCCTCTTCTTCAAGGATCTTTATTGCTCTCTCTAGCTCCCATGTTGTTCTAACGAATGGGAACATTACCCATACATTGGTTAGACCCATCTCTTCACGTGCTTTCCTGATAGCTCTTACTTCTAGCCTAAATGCTGGCTCGTACTTGGGATGAATATACCTGCTTACACCACGCCATCCAATCATTGGGTTCCTTTCTTCAGGCTCATACTTCTCTCCACCCTTGAGGCCTCTGTATTCGTTGGTCTTGAAGTCACTAAATCTTACAACCACTGGTCTTGGATATATTGCCTGGGCTACCTTAGCTATACCTTCTGCTAGCTTGTCTATGAAGTAGTCTGACTTGCCTTGTTCAATAAGGTATAGTGGGTGGTACTGTACCCAATCAGTTATAATGAACTCAATTCTCATTAGACCTATTCCATCAAATGGTAGATCCTTGTATCTCTCAATAGCATCTGGTTCTCCAAGGTTCATATAGATCTTTGTAGCTGTAACAGGGTATAGTGGTAACAATTCCTCTCTACTAATTGCGGCACCTGCTACAACAGCTTTCTCTTCCTCCTTCTTACCAACAAGTTCTTCAACAAGACCTTCATATACTATACCTCTGCTTCCATCAACAGTAACTTCTGTACCATGAGGTATTGCCTTGGTTGCGTTTCCAGTGCCAACAATACATGGTATTCCTAGCTCACGGCTAACTATTGCTGCGTGGCTGGTCATACCTCCTTCATCAGTGACTATTGCAGAAGCCTTCTTCATTAATGGTACCCAGTCAGGGTCTGTCATCTTTGTAACCAGTACTTCACCCTCCTTGAACTCCTGAGCCTCCTTACTATGTGGATCAAATAATACCTTGGCTACACCAGCGCCAATACCAGGGCTTGCAGGTAATCCTCTTACCAGTACCTTTGCTTCAGACATCTTAACAAGCTTCTTGCCTTTAACCTCTACTCTCTTCTCCTCCTTAGCCTTCCTAGCACTCCATACAGTCTCTGCTCTAGCTTGTACAATGAATACATTCTGTGGATATGGTAGATCCATGTCTATAGCCCACTCAATATCCATTGCTCTACCATAGTGTTTCTCAATCAATATACCTAGTTCTGCAAGCCTCTTAACCTCCTCATCATTAAGGCTTGGTGCATCTGGCTTAAATTGTGGGAACTTCTCGTTAGGTAGCTCTATAGTAACATTCCTGCCTTGCTCCGGGTCAAAGACTATGGCTATCTTTTTAACATTAACTGTTCTCTCCTTTATCTCAAGAGTATTTTTGTCAACAACCCATTCATCAGGAGTAACCTTGCCTCCTACAACAGCTTCACCTAGACCCCATGCACCCTCTATTACCACAACGCTTTCATCGCCAGTTACTGGATGTAGAGTAAACATTACACCAGCTGTCCGGCTATTAACCATCTTCTGTACAGCAACACTCATTAATGCCCTCTCATGGGCTATACCCTGGGCTACCCTGTAGAATACAGCTCTAGCTGTGAACAGGCTTGCCCAACAATCCTTTACCCTCTGAACAACAGCGTCTTCACCAAAAACGTTTAGATAAGTCTCTTGCTGACCAGCAAAACTTGCCTCTGGCAAATCCTCCGCTGTAGCACTGCTACGTACAGCTACACGTGGGTTCTCAAGATTAAGTCTTCTAGATAGTTCTCTATAGGCTTCTCTGATGGCAGTTTCAATCTCCAGAGGCATGGGTTGTTCCTTTATCATATTTCTTATTTTCTCAGCGGTTTCCTGTAGAAGTTTTGTATTGTTTACATCTAGGTCCTTTAACATGCTATAGATTTTCTCTCCAAGCCCTGTCTTTTCAAGGAAGTATTTATATGCATAGGCTGTTACAGCAAAGCCTGGAGGTACTGGTATTCCTGCTCTAATCATTTCTCCAAGATTAGCATTCTTGCCTCCAACAAGAACAGTATCATCCTTGGTTACTTCTTCAAGCCATAGAATAAACCTTTTTTCCTTAGGGATTCCGCTCATCCTAATAATCCCCTCGTAGAAACCCTACGTGGATAACACTTTATAAGTATCTCGCTCGAAGTAATAATAGGGTCTATACTATGTAAAATGACGTATAACACTTAACTAGAAAAACCTTATAATTATTTGCGATCTAGGTATAGATGCTTTAAAAGTACGTACATGTACATACTAGTTGTAGGTGAATATCTTTCCTCTTACCTCTTCCTCTTTCCTCTTCTAACTCTAGTTTTTAATAAACTCCAGTATGCCCAAGCTCTTCTCTTGAGTGTCTGTATTCTATGTGTGTTTTTGTCTACATAAGTGAGTGATGGGCCTTTCTTAATCATTGCTCTAAACCCGTTAGTAGACTTTAGTGATATAACAGCAATAGCTATTGCATGGAGGATCTCATCGTCCTTCATCTTCTGTTTTAACACATTAAATTGTTCCTCTATAAACCTGGTTGTATGAATTCCTTTCTGGAAAACTGGGTGGGCAAGAATATGTTTTAGAAGTAGGATATTGGTGTCAACTCCTGTTATTGTAAATTCATTTAAAGCTCTTATAAGTCGCCCAATGGCCTCTCTTCTATTAGGAGCCCATGCAATAACTTTTGCTAGTAATGGATTATATTCTCCAGGGATATTGTATCCCTTATTTATACCTGAATCAACTCTTATTCCAGGCCCATTTGGTTCTAGATAATCAAGTACTGTGCCAGGACTTGGAAGCATTGAGACAGGGTTTTCAGCATTTACTCTAGCCTCTATAGCGTGTCCATATATTCTAATATCTTCTTGCTTAAGCCGTGTATATCCCTCCATAGCTATATGGATCTGCTCCTTCACAATATCTATACCAGTTATCATTTCTGTAACAGGGTGTTCAACCTGTAATCTAGCATTTATCTCCATGAAATAATGTTTGCCGGTCTTTGGATCATATAGCATTTCTACTGTTCCTGCATTACGATAGCCTATATGCTCCATAAGCTTTACAGCATCACTTGTAATCCTATATCGTTCTTCAGGGCTTATTGTAGGAGCTGGGGCTTCTTCTATAAGTTTTTGATGTCTTCGCTGTATACTACAGTCTCTTTCATACAAGTGTATAACCTTTTCACCATCACCTAGGATCTGGACCTCTATATGCTTAGGGTTCTCCAGAAACTTTTCAACATAAAGTCTCTTATCACCAAAAGCGTTCTCAGCTTCCTTAGAAGCCTGTTCAAATAATCGTTCAGCCTCAGCCTTGTTCCTAACAATTCTTATACCCATACCACCGCCGCCGCCAACAGCTTTTAGTAGGATAGGGTATCCATGGGTTTTTCCAAACTCTATGATATCATTAGGATCCTTTACAATAGTCCATGGAAGTGTAGAAACGCCTATCTCGCTAGCAATACGCTTAGCCTCAGCCTTATCTCCAGCAAGACTCATGGAGTCAGGAGAAGGTCCTATAAATATAAGGCCTGCTTCAACGACTTCTTTGGCGAAAACAGGGTTTTCTGATAAGAAACCATATCCAGGGTGAATAGCATCTGCACCAAGCTCTAAGGCAGCTTCTATAACATTATCCATATCGAGATAACTTGATACTTCATAGTCTTCGTCCATGAATAGTCTATGGAGAGAATTCTTATCTATACGTGTATATATGCCAAGGGCTTTATAACCAAGCTCTTTAATTGAACGAGCGATTCTTATAGCGATCTCTCCTCTATTTGCAATCAATATTCTATAATTAGCCATGATCAAACCTCATTTACTTAGCTTAGCACTTTGATCGCTTATTGTCTACTACCTCTCGTAACTAAATCATCTACCCAATTATATAACATTTTTTAAATCTTTGCCTCAACATGGAATAAGGTGGTTATTATTTCGACAACTGTTGTATGTAAAAGCTCGTGATCTATATCACCATGGCTCTAAGGCTCTTTAATTTTCTAAAGGTATTAATTATTTCTCTATAATTGTCTAGAGAGCCTAGCTTCATGATCGTTATTAAGTCGTCTTCTGTGAAAGGAGCTATTCTGTAAAATACAAGTGATTGACCAATACTTTCTATAGCATGGAGGAAGCCTCTATTTAACATAGTTTTAGTAATAGTTTTCAAGTCCTGGCCTGAAGGAATAGCAATTCTTGCTGGGTGTGTATGAGCTGATAAACAATGTCTTACATATGGGATGAAAACTTGGTTCTTCTCTCCTTCAACAAGAAAAGCTTTTCCGTTAAAAAGTATGGCAAAATAATATTCTCGATGGGATGCCATGGTCTTTAATGCATAGTCCTTTAGCATATAATGTATTCTTAAAGAGTATACTCTGGGGATGTGATAGTATAGTTCTTTAAAATCTAGATCTCCGTGGGAAATTGTTACCAGACCCTCTAGCTCCCATTTATCAGCAAAAATTTTAGTACTTTCACCAGGATCGTAAAAACAATTTATAGGCTTTATGTATACAGGCTCTACAACACCATGATCTATAATATTTCTTGATACATATATTGTCTCACATTCAGCATCCTCTAGAATGTCTTCTAGGAAATTTATTAGTCTGGATAAAAAACCTATGTATCTTGTATCACTGTTTTCAATAAGTTTTTGTTCCTTTGTATGCAATTTTTCAGTAGCCTCACTGATGGTATTATATTACTTAAATGCTTTTCTTGAAAACTCTACATATACATCTATAGCCTTGTATAGATCACCTAGTTTAATGTATTCGTCAACCATATGAGCTGCACTTGTTTCACCTGGCCCATAGGATATAGCCATTATGCCCTTACTAGTATAGTAGTGTAGATCAAGTCCTCCAGTACACACTATTTTACGTGGCTTAAACCCTAAGACCTTGTTAACAATTGTTGTAAGGGTGTTAGAGAGAGGAGACTCCGGTTTAGTAAATGCTGGCTCTAGTTCTGAGACTATTCTTGGCTCAACCTCGGTTCCAGCATTTCTTGCAGCTTCTTCTATGAATTTCAAGAGCTCTTTCTTTGCTTCCTCAACATTTTCTTCAACAATAAGTCGTCTATCAATGCTAAATGATACCTGTCCAGGGACAATGTTTATGCTTCCAGGAGCTGTTAATTTACCCCCTAGAACCATTGTTGCCTTTCTTCCCTTGGGTTCATCATATTCATAAACACTCTGTCTAGACTCTATAACAGGCTTTACATGCTCAATCAAGTACTTGGCTACATAAACCATTTTCTCAAAGGCGTTAACTCCAAGCCATGGAGTACTTCCATGGCTCTGTTTGCCCTTAACTATAACTTCAACCCATACCGCTCCCTTATGCCCAATCCACATGGACTGCAGGCCACTGGGTTCGGCAATTACAACCCAGTCAGGTCTACCACCAAGCTCATTAACAAGATATCCAGTTCCTGTTACTCCACCAATTTCTTCATCAGGAACTAAAGCTGCTTCAACAACATGGTCTAGCTTTTCTTCCTTAACTGCTAAATATATAATAGATGCCAAGAAGGCTGCTATACCTCCCTTCATATCAGTTGATCCTCTACCATATATCTTGTCATCGATCTTCTTTGGTTCAAAAGGCTTTGTCTTGCTCCATCCACCACCTGGTGATACAACATCATAGTGTCCATTATACTGTAGAACCTTTTCTCCTTCCCCTATTCTTGTAAGAAGTATATATCTTGGCTTATCAGGATTCATTGAAGGAGCTAAATGTTTTCTGACAAGGTCTTGGGGAACCTTATGTATTGTAACATGGATCCCGTATTGTTTCAATACCTCTGCATAATAGTCTACTATATCCCTGTAGCTATCTCCTAGAACTGTAGGATAGCGTATGCTTTCTACAAGAATTTTTTCTCCGAGTTCATAAACCCATCTATCCAGCCCCATAGCTTAATACACCATTAATTAATGAAGCTATTTCACTAGATAGAATATATAGATACCACTTATATTAAATAATATTTATATAGAAGATGTATTGGTAAAGGACTTGACATTACTGCCAAGTCATGGTGTATGATATGAGAAGATTTAGGGTTGAGACATCAAGCGGCGAGTATATTGATATAGAAATAGATGGTAAGGGAGATGAATTTAGAGTTAAGGTATCCAGCAATAATAGGATATACAATGTAAAAATACTAAGCCTTGATAGTGATACAAGACATGCAGTTCTAGAAATCAATGGTAAGAGGACAAGAATTAGTGGTTTAGAAGGAGGTTTAGTTATCAATGGTGTCCCCGCATTCATAAAGAAGATAATTGAGTTAATACCTACAGGTGTATCAAAGGATTCAGGACCAAAGAAACTATCCATTACACGCGAAAGGGGGGTCATTACTGTACCCATTTCTGGCAGGATAGTTGACGTTAAAGTTAAGCCCGGCGATACTGTATCAGAGGACACCATTATAGCATTAATAGAATCTATGAAGATGATTACAGAGATCAAAGCTGGTTTAAAGGGTGTTGTTGAAGAAGTGTATGTATCTAAAAACAAGCCTGTTAAGAAGGGAGAGAAGCTTGTTAAAGTAAAGCCTATTGAGGAGGGAAAGAAGAAGAGAAAGAGGAAGAGAAAAGACTAAAGCGGAATATTCCCGTGTTTACGTGGGAACAAGATCTCCTCCTTCTTCTCCCGTAGCACTTCAAGAGCCATATATATCTTCTTTCTTGTAAACCTGGGCTCTATAACATCATCTATATAACCTAGTTCTGCAGCCCTGTATGGATTGGCAAATATTTTCCTATATTCTATAAGCTTTTGCTTTAGAAAACCTTCTGGATCACTCATTTTAGCTACAATCTTTCTATAGAGGATTCTTACTGCACCCTCAGGCCCCATGACAGCGATCTCTGCAGTGGGCCAGGCGAAGGATATATCTGCTCCAAGACTTCTTGAACCCATAGCAATGTATGCTCCACCATAAGCTTTCCTTACAATAATTGTTATTTTTGGAACAGTTGCTTCTCCATAAGCATAGAGTATCTTTGCCCCATGCCTTATGATCCCTCCATGCTCCTGATCTATACCTGGCATAAAACCTGGTGTATCAACAAATGTTACTATAGGGATATTGAATGAGTCACAGAATCTAACAAACCTAGCTATTTTATCTGAAGCATCTAGGTCTATAGCCCCTGCATTTACTAGTGGTTGATTAGCCACAATACCTACAGTAAATCCTCCTATTCTGCCAAAACCAACTATTGCAGTTCTACCAAAGTCTCGTTGAACCTCTAGAAAGTCGCCATTATCAACTATGCTATGTATAATTTCTCTCATGTCAAACGGCTTAGCAGGATCTGTTGGAACAACGGTATCTAGATCCGGGTCTACTCTATCCCATGGATCACCTGTATCCAGGTATGGGGGATCCTCGGTGTTATTTTGGGGCAGAAAACTAAGTAGTTTCCTTGTTAACGCGAAAGCTGTCTCCTCATCCTCTGTTACAAAATGAGCTACACCACTTGTTGTTGCATGTACTGGGGCTCCTCCAAGTTCTTCAAAAGTGGTTTCAATACCTGTAGCAGCCTTCACTACCTCGGGACCTGTTATAAACATGTAACTCGATCTAGTCATTATTATAAAATCTGTTAACGCTGGACTATAGGATGCCGCACCAGCACATGGACCTAGTATAAGGCTTATCTGAGGTATAACACCACTAGCTTTAACATTTGCATAGAATATCCTTCCACAACCATGTAGTGATGCAACCCCTTCCTGGATCCTTGCACCTCCACTATCATATAGTCCTATTACAGGGACTTGATTTTCTATAGCCATCTCTATGATCCTAGCTATTTTAAGTCCATGGGCTTCTCCTATACTACCTCCCATTATGGTAAAATCTTGGGCAAAAACAAATACTGGCCTATTATCTATTTTACCAAAACCAGCTACAACTCCGTCTCCAAGATATTTAACTTTCTTAAAATCTATACCTAGAAGCTCATAGTATCTAGAACGTGTAAGAACCATCCATCCTAGTTCTTGAAAACTGTCTGGGTCAAGGAGTTTTGAAAGCCTTTCTCTAGCAGTAAGCTTCCCCTTAGCATGCTGGATTCTTATCCTCTCTATACCGCCGCCTTCCATAGATTTCCTTCTATACTCTCTAAGCTCTCTAATTAAATCCTCAACAGATTTATTATTGCTCAACCTAGTTAAATCACCTACCTAACCCTCTTAACAACAATTATACTAGAAAAAGTACCAACACCACCTATGTTCTGTGCAACAGCAATCTCCGGATCACTAGCCTTATATCCGGGGAAGTCTCCTCTAACCTGCATGGTGATCTCTGCTATCTGGTAGACACCAGTAGCTCCAACAGGATGGCCTCTAGCCTTTAAGCCTCCGCTAAAGTTTACTTCAGGTTTATCACCCTTAGTGAATCTTCCTTCCTTCCAGAGTTTTGCTGCCTCTCCTTTATTTGCAAAACCTAGATCCTCTAATGCAAGATACCCAGTTATATGAAATGCATCATGAACTTCTGCATAGTCTATATCCTTTGCCGATACCCCAGCCATCTTATAAGCTTGTCTTGCGGCCTCTCTAGTAGATTTTAATGATAAGAGGTCTTCCCTGCTACCAAGATCTACGCTGTCAGTAGCTAACCCTACACCAGTAACTTCTACAAGAACATCCTTGCCAACATCTCTAGCTATTTGCCTAGCCTTTTCTTCACCTCTTACTAATAATACAACTGCTGCACCGTCACCTAGGGGGCTGCAATCAAAGAGACGTAGTGGATCGGCTACTAAGCTACTATTAAGTATTTTCTCAAGAGTAGTCTTTCTAGGAAGCTGTGCATATGGGTTATAAACAGCA
>JAGGXK010000090.1 GCA_021163115.1 Desulfurococcales archaeon
CGAATCAAGTAACTTATCAGAACGCGGTCTTATCAAGGATCATCATAAATATGAATGCTTTGTTAAGCATGCGGGTTCTGAGGACAATCTTTACATTGCAGTATACTTAATGCCTGAATCTACTCAGGATGAAAGACGAGAGATAGAGCAGTATCTCATATCAGTATATGATCCACCTTGTAATGCGGAGTAATCTGTTAAGAATCTCGTCTTTCGTCTTGGGTAGATTCCGGCATTAAGTAATCTCATGTTATTTATTTGTTAAGGCGTTAGATGTTACTTAGGTTTGTCGTATCGGTTTAGGAATTTCTGCATGAACTATATCTCCAAGTTTAAGACAACTCTTAAGCAATACTTCAAGCTTCTATCCTATAACTAATGGGTTTTTAGAATTCCCACCAAAAATCTACCAGTAAAATTAGAGGTGCGGTAAACAAATTTATATAAGATTACTCATACTTATTTAAAAATGGAGGCTCGTCAAAGGCGCTTAAAAGACTGGTTTGCAAAAATTAGAACAAGATAAGTTGTCTTGCCTCGTTTTCAGAGGTTTGAAGCATGGAGCGCTCGAGAAATTGAATCCTTACTCACTAGTGTGATAAGAGAACTGCCAATTGGTTCAACATTGGTGCTAGGAGTAGGTGATAAAATCCCGTTTGTATATAGACCTCTAGTGACGGCTCCCGAGGAAGGTGAGAGAATAACTGAACTTCTGCTTGATGGACAACAGCGTTTAACAGCGCTTTGGAGAAGTCTAAAAGATAATTATCCCGACAGAACGTTTCTCGTAGAGCTGGATCCCGAAGATGACGAAGAGGGTAAACCAAGAGTCATAAGTCAGACTCGATGGAAGAAAAAGGGGAAGAGATATCCTCTGTGGGTTGATCAGCCCGAGGAATGTTGGAAACGGGGTCTCATCCCAGTTAAGCTACTTGATCCTGATGACGAAACCAGCTATCGAAAGTGGGCAGAGAATGCTTCCGGAGGTAATTTAAGAACACAATTAGAAATCGAGCGAATAATCTCTAAACTTAGGGAGGTGGTGGCTAATTTTAATCTTCCATATCTTTACTTACCCCCTGAGACTCCTCCTCACATAGCGATAGATGTTTTCATCAAGTTAAACACGAATGTGGTACCCCTAAAGCCTTTTGACATAATTGTTGCCCAGATGGAAGAGGTAGTGGGTGAATCATTACACGAGCTAGTAGAATCACTTAAGGTTAGTGTTCCGAGAATCAGTGATTATGTTGAGCCGTCGACTTTTGTGCTTTCTGTAGCTGCATTATTGCAGGATAAAACGCCAAATCAACGTGGATTCTTCAGCTTAGATTTTCATAAATTCTTAAATGACTGGGATAGAATAGTCAAAGGTATTAGGCTGATGATTCAAATCTTGGAACAAGAAAGAATTATTGATGGGGATAGGTTACCAACCGAGAGTCCGTTACCAGTTATAGCGGCACTACTCTCAGAAAAGCAGCTATTATCTGACGAGGGAGGAAATATTCGGATAATCATTAGAAAGTACATTTGGAGATCTTTTTTCACTGAGAGATACGATCGATCAGTACCCACCGCTTCTCTCCAAGATTATAAAGCCCTGAAAAAGGCGCTTAATGGCGAGGAGAAATTGGAAAATGTCCCTTGTTTTGATCAAAAAAGATATCCGTTACCTGATAGAGAGCTACTGAAGCAAGCTAGATGGCCTAAGTATAGAGACAGACTCGGTCGTGCTATACTGCTATTGTCGTTTAGAGGTGGTGCATTAGACATAGCAGATGGTTCAGAGATCTCTAGAGAAAATATAAAGCGAAGGGAATATCATCACTTGTACCCTGTTGCATGGTTAGAAAGTATGGGAATAGGTAAAGAATATGCAAACCGAGCTTTAAATTGCATCCTTGTAACTTGGAAAACCAATAGGAAAATAAGCTCCAAAGAGCCTCTGCAATATCTTAGGGAAAGGTGTTGTGCAAGCATGTTGGGTGAGAAAGAGATACGCAGACGATTATTGACTCATTATGTAAATTTTGATCTGTTAGCCTTAAATAACTACTTTGATTTCCTTGAGAAGCGAGCTGAATCCATCGAGCAAGCGATCCGTAAACTGTGCGATGGATATGACTGGCGACCTAACATTACTGATCAATAACCATTCTCTCATAAGATCAGCTTCATTAGAGAGTCAAAGAATGGGAAGTTTTAGGCGATTGACTTGAAGAAAGTTGTGACTGTTTCTCTCGATTCTCTCTTAAAAAGCCGAAGTTTCTTAAAATTCTTGGAATCGCTCTTTTACTTCCTCCTAATAGCGCGTCTCACTTGGCCAATAATCTTACTCCAAAATATAGCGGATTTTGGTCGGTATTAACCAGAATGGAGTGATTGAAATCCAGCTAATGACTTTATTTCATTCCTAGGGCTTCAAATTTTTATAATTTGGGTGCTGTTTAAGATAAGGATATTTTGCAAGCCAATATATTTCCCACAACAAGTAGCCAGCAAAAAGAATGCATGAGACTAATTTCACGCAATAGCCAGCTGTTAAAATAGCATAAAGTGCAACGGGAATCAGCACTATAAAGATATATAAATGTCCCATAAATAGTGTATCAGCCACTACTTTTCTTGTTTTTGTAAGACCGTATCCATCATGATCAAAAGTTAATAACTCTCTTAACGCAGTCGAATCCCCTTGGAGTATAAGTATTTCTTTTTTTTGACAAGCAAAACACTTCTTTGAATCCACGCATAAGCTATACAAGTTAAGATAAAAAGTCGGATTACTACGACTAAAGCGATTAATGGTAGCACGGGTATTAGTAACTCTTCAAACATGGAAGACGCCGCATTGGAAGTTTTTATCATAATATATGCCGTTAAAAATCCTATGGTAACTGTTAAAGAAGCTATTGTAAATAGGTCTCGTCCATCAGCCCACATTTTTATGCTTTTTATCAGATTTCAAATCTATTAAGCTAAGTAATGATCCATGAGCAAGCTGTTCATGGCTGTAGAGGTGAAGGAGAGCATCCTATATCTAGATAGTAGTGCTATAATCAAAAGGCAAATTAACGGACTAAGTAATAACGATGTGAGAGAATTCTACTTAAGGGCATATTTGGGACGTATCACTATCTTACAGCCTATAGAATGTTGAAGAAGTTCTGGGAGTGCTCCGTAGATAGAAATAAGATGTTATTGTTATATTGCGAGAGATCGAGTTCCTATTTTTCGATAGGACTGAGAATCCTTCCAATATCCCTCAATGCCTCGTTAATCAGTCTCGTCCCGCAATTTTGAAGGCATCCCAGAACTCTGTAAACTATTTTCTTAACCTCTTGCTTGAGGGTTTTCATAACTCACATGTACTCGTAGACGACCACGCATGAGGTTATAGTTTCTATAACCTTGAGATGAAATCCTTCGTCAGAATATTGGGCAAGGGAGTATCCATCCATATTCTTAATTAAGTCCGAGAACATGATAGAAAAGGGAATCCAGCTGATCATAAAATCATGTGGAGGATATCAATAAAAGATTAAGGCCATGATCGGTGCATAAGTTGATGGAAATCTAAGCATATTCTAATAGTTAACGATGTGAAGCTAAAAGCTAATTGAGAGTTATGGAACGTGGATAGAAAAATTAAAATTTTTAAACAGTCGTTAGGCATAATTCAGTGCGGCCATGCGGCTCTCATCTGAGAAGCTTTTGCTATGGATAGGAGAGCAGGACAATCCTATAAAGATAAATCGACTTAAAGATAATGTAACAGACTCGGTTATCAATTATTATGGACAACAAAAACCTAAATTAAGTTATAAGCCTGGCAGGTTACTGTTAGATAGCGGCGCGTTCACAGCTACGATGAGGGGGCTTAAATTATCAAGAGAAAGGGTCATAGCCATCCAGGAAAGATTTAACCCGGATTTAGCTATACCATTAGATTACCCCTTTAAGCCTGGTATGACCGTAAGAGAGATGCGATACGCGTGGAAGAAAACCAAGGAGAATATGCTATTCTGGCAAAACAATACAACATTATCTGGGCGGATTTTGCCGACCTTACATAGTTGGAGCAAAAAAGCGTTGCAACAAAACATTCAATGGATTTATAAGCACATAGACGCTGAGTATATCGCGCTGGGTGTAGTCGTGGATAAATTTTTTATGAATTTCCGGGGATTCTTCAGGGATAGGCAACCAAGCCTAAGCATCATTAGGAATCTATATAATGCTATATCCATCATAAAAAGGACTACGGACTTTAAAATTCATGTGATGGGTATGGGTTCATCTCCATTAATGTTACATATAACCTACTACCTTGGAGCCGATAGCATGGACACGATTGGTTGGAGAAGAAAAGCAGCTTTTGGAAAGATCATTTTACCCGAAAGGGGAGAGCGATATGTTTGTGATCGAGTCGGTAATTTTAGTCGGAGAAGACCTACCATACACGAGTTAAAAATATTAAGCGAATGTGACTGTGAAATTTGCAGGGTTAATCCAACTCTGTTATTTACCGATTGGCGTGCGAGAGCTATTCATAATGAGTTTGTAATTAAAAGAGAGGCAGAAAAAGCGAGACAGTTACTTAACATAGGTAGAGATGCATACGAAGAATATCTGGACAGGGTATTCGCTAAATCAAAATATGGGCTACAATATCTATGGAAATATGTTAAATTACTTGTTAAGTATCCTCCCTTAACAGTACGGTGAAGGAGAATGGTTAAGAATGATAAATCTATGAATAGGGTAAGAGTTATGCTAAGTATATTCAAAGTCTTGAGTGGAGTGAATTCTGAATGCTGGATTCATTTTTATCCAGAAGGATTGAATATAACCAGCATAGATGAAAATGCCAGATGCATAGTAATCGCGCAAATCTCAAGAAGATTCTTCGCAAACTGGAGGATACAGGATAGATATAGCTTAAAAACAGATATCAACTCATTAAAACGCATTTTTAGTCATAAAGTGTTAATAAATCGCATCTGTCAACGAGCTGGTCACGTCATTGAAATTTCTTTCGCTAATCCCTCAGATATGTCATTATTACTAAATGTTATTAATACTAAGCAAGTAAGTTGCCACCATCCGACTCTCATAAGAAGCACGAAATTACTCTCTCTTAGATTATCTTCTAAAGATATTACCACTTTCTTGAAGATGGCATCCTTCACCTTCGATGATTTGTATATCAGTTTAGATTCGAATGGAACTATGCGATTATATGCCAAGTTCTTAGATTATATGATCGTGAAAAGGATTAAAAGATTTAAAACTAAGGAGAAGAATCTTCCTATAGCCTTCTCTATCCCCATGAGATATGCCACATTATTACTCCCTCTCCTAAACCTGGTTGATGAATTTCGCTTAGCTTTAACAAAAGATGGTTCATGCATTTTTACGATAGGGAAGAGAGGTCTTTATCTAGTGAAACTGATAATATCCTCTAGGATAGAGAGGCTGGACAGAAATGAACTCTATTAAGATAAACTTAGTTCTAAGGAACCCTTATGAGGTTTATAAGGCGTTACTTAATGATGGCGCTGTAAAAAGATGGCATAAATTTATCTCGGATTACTATTTACCCCCACAAGAAAAGAGGGTTTTATTATTCTATCCATGTTCAGCGAAGAAACCATATACAATATCTCGCTCTTATCGGATGCTTTTCAAAACATTAAAAAAGCTCGGAGAGAAGCGCTCTTTAATTCATGTAGTGACTGTATCAGAGCCATTTGCACTAGTCCCTGAGGAATTTTACAATAATAACTCAAAATGGCATAATTGGAAAGATGACTGGTATGATTGTCCGGGCCTCTTCGAATGGTGGTGTAGAAGACATGGTGAAGCCTATGACAGGCATTATGCAGAGAAGTGTCTTAACATCCTTTCGAATGTTGTAGCGAGTTTCTTGAAAAGACTAAGAGCGCATCATTTATCAAGGGATTTATTACTTATCGGTTTTATCAGAACCTATTCTTCATCTTTAAGAATCACCCTTAATAACACGCATAGGATCATCCTTGAAAGGGCAATGAAAAAATCTAATACCTCCATAATTCTTTTACCAACTAAATCATTTGTGAAATCTCTAATAAAGAGAAAAGGACGTGCTGCATGGGACTTTTATGGCGTCGCCCACCCTGAGTCTCAAAAATATCTCCTAAGGAAGTTGCAAACGATGTTAAAGCTGATGTATAAGAGAAACTCTTATATATCTAAGCCAAGTGATCATTAAAAGGTATGAACAACTCAATAGGAATTGTCCTCTCTGGAAGTACAACTAGGAGGGCAATAGCCCAATTATATGCAGAGTATGAGGGAAAGGTGTATGAGAATGAACTTTGCTTCATAATATCATCTAATGAAAGACATAAGTTCTTATGTAGAGTTGATAAAATAACTCCTTTCTCTGAATTTTTTGAAGAAGGTGACGCTTGGTCTGAAGCGAGAAGAAAAATGGCTCCTATCCCAACGGACCTTTCAAGGAGATATTATACATTGGAGCTTGAACTTTTAGGTGAAATTAAAGGTGGGCATCTAACCGAAGTTGTTGTCCCTCCAGCTCCCGGTTACGAGGTAGTTAGAATAAGGGATAAAAATGAGATTTTAGAGGTGATGGGTCTTAAGCAGGACGAAAAACTTTCAATAGAGTTTGGAAGGCTTTTCGGTTATAAGGACATTCCCTTGTATTTAGACCTTGATGCTATACCGATGCATTTAGCTGTAGTGGGCGTTACTGGTAGTGGCAAGTCCTATACCGTTGGTTATTTAATTGAACAAATAAGTAACATTAATACTAAGAGATTTAGGACTGCTATAACTACAATGGTTATAGATGCCAATGGAGATTATCTCGACTATTATGATGTATTCTATAACGAACATCGAAACATAGGAAATTATGCTAACGTTGTTCGTTTTGTCTTTAATAAATCTCCCGCGAAATTAAGCCGAGGGGTTAAGGTTATATCCATGGACTTGGATATCTTTGAGCCACGAGAAGTTGCAGAATTAATAATAACATATTACACTGGTGGTTCGCTTAATGAACTTCAGGTCGCAGGACTAGAGCTAGTCTTACGGAGATTATATGAAGAAGAAGCGTATAGGGTCTCACAACTCTTTATTGAAGACCGCAATTTTGAACGAGTACTTCTTCCAGGATTAGAAAGGGCAAGAGATGAAAGACTGATTCATGATCAAACATTAAGAGCTATAATAAGGGCAGTTACTAAGTTCAAAAATGATGTGATAGACCAATATGAGCTCGTTACATTTAAGAATCTCGTCACACTCAGCACAGAATTTATTGATTCTATTACTGATCCAGATAATCCAACTCTAGCAATCATAGACTTCTCAACAGATGGAGCACCTGGAGTATCAATACAGCTGAAGCAATTGGTGGTATCATATATTACCAAGCTACTCTTAAAGAAGTTTACTAATTATAAGATAGAAGGAAAGGATAAAATTATGCTTCTCATAATAGAGGAGGCGCAAAATTACTGCCCCAACTTACAAACATTTCCCATAGGATATAGCTTAGCAAGAGATAACTTAGCCCAAATAGCAACTCAAGGTAGGAAATTTGGCCTGAGTTTATGCCTTGTTTCTCAAAGGCCATCGTTTGTCGATCCAGTCGTGTTATCAATGGTTAATACCTTCATCATACACAGAATTTCAGCGGAGGATGTCTCATTTGTGAAGAGGATAGCAGGAGGTCTTCCAAAGAATATAGAAAATAAGTTAACAACCTTAGCAACAGGGCGGGCCATAGTTGTCGGTCAAATGAATAGACTTGGATTTCCTGTGATAGTGGACATACCTGAGAGAAAAATAAAACCCACGATTGGTAGGATCAGCGTGTCCAAGATACTTGCTGGAGGATAAACCTTTATATCTTATATGGCAAATTCGGAATTACTTTGGATAAACTTAATACACATCAGGATTAGATTTAAATAAAGATGACTAGGGCGGAGGCCCCCCTATCCAATTCTGTGGAGTACTTGGAAGATTTTAGACAACTCCCCTCACGAACAGGAAAAGATGTTGTGGACCTCGAGAAATATGCGAGATTACCCAGAGCCGAGACTTATGATTACATAAGGAGCTTCATTGAAGGCTGCAGAAAAAGTAGGGAAGTTAGGGCACTTTTCATTACAGCGGAATGGGGAGAGGGAAAGACTAGCATATATGAGGGCTTTTTGACTAAGCGTGACATTAAAAGATCAGATGTAATAATTCTTATTCGGACAGGTAATCTCATAACAAAAGTTAAAGAAGCTGGAGAAGAGTTTAGTGATACAACATCTATTGGTGTCCGCTTTCTCGCTTGTTTACTATATGCGCTTAAAGATGTTATTGAAAGTGATTTCGCGGATATTCCTCCTTTTAGTAGAATTAAGTTACGATCCAAGA
This sequence comes from Desulfurococcales archaeon, assembly GCA_021163115.1. Classification (GTDB taxonomy): domain Archaea; phylum Thermoproteota; class Thermoprotei_A; order Sulfolobales; family Desulfurococcaceae; genus JAGGXK01. The sequence goes on from JAGGXK010000090.1 coordinate 8,446, forward strand.
GAGATGGAGAATCTACAAATAGCTTCGTACGGGAGTCTTTAGAGTGCATTTACAGTAACCTAGACCCAGATTCGAGGATTTTCGTCTTTATAGACGAGTTCGAAGACTTACTCGATGAAGGAAGTGAAGTACAGAGTTTTATTATAGGAGGGTTATTGAACGTCATAGATGGATCACCAAGATATCTCAACCAGGAGCCTTATGCAGGACGCCTTCACTTTTTAATAGCTGCAACTCCGGCTGCATATAATAAGCTGATGGCCAGCTCCTACGCCATGATTGGAAGACTATGGGGGCAACGTGTATTAAAAGTTGATTTAGAGAAACTTGATCGAAGAAATGCATATGATTACATCCTTGGTATTCTACGATATTGTTGGGCAGGTGAACTTCCAAGAATCCCGTTCGAGGAACCTGGAATGTTCAACGCCATCTATCTCGCCACGCTCGGCAATCCTCGAACTATGATTAATATAATCGAAATGCTTCTGACGCATCCAAGAATAAGGAGAAAAGATGATAAGATTAGAGTCATTAGTCCTGATGATTTTATCTCAATACTTTCTGGTCGTGAAGTTCAGATTTATGGGGGAAGGGTCACTATTATAAATAAGAATGAACTTCAGAAACTTTATGCCAGAATCGAGCAGAAATGTAGAGAAGAGGGAATTGATGAGAACTCGTGCATAGACTTTCTTAATCTACTTATATCAAATCCTACTCCGACAAGTGAAGAATACATTAAAAGGATGTTGGCTATTGATAAGGAGACATACTATCGCTATCTAGCAATAATACGAAAGAGTTTTAATGAGCTATGGGGCATTGAGCCATTCATGTTCTTTAAGATGGTTACTAATATTAAGGATGAATCCCTAGTAGAATTGATAAGGTTCCCTTCTAGTAACTTAGGGAAAATTATCAAAACATTTGAATTTTATGAGTTTTCTTCCGATAAAAGTTCGTTTGAGGCGAGGTTGTTTGTTCCATGCGACAGTCTCTCAGAGATGGAGTTTGAGAATAGAGTCATGTATAGGAATTTTATAGACTTCATTGTCGGAAATATGCCGGAATTACACGATGAAGGGGAGATACGAAGGCTAATAGACTTGGAATTTCATAACAAGGTTGAGAAATCTAGCGAAAAGTATATAATGCTTTCACCCATGGCGCTTAATATCTTTTATCCATCTCCATCAATGTTTTTCCTAGATTTCATAGAAGACCTGGATAAGCGATTTAAAGTAGGAATTGATGTAATGCGGAACCTTGCCAGCTACGAAGACTGCTTCCGTCGAGGGTTATTACAGCTTCTAAAAGATGGGTGCGCGGGTAGAAACATAAGGATAGAAGAAAAATTTGAAAGAGTTAATGTAAAGACTGTTCAGATATTCGAAATACATCTTAAAGAAGCTATTGAAGAATTTAAAGTGCGGACATGTATCTTGCCAGTCTTAAGGGTGACCGAAGCAGAAATCTCAGAGAGGTTAAGACAAATCGTAGAGGATATGAGAGATGCTGGCATCCCCCTTCTTCTAATTTTTTCATGGAACCCATTACCTACAGAAGTTAAAGGAATATTCGAAACATATTTCCTACAAAGGGAGAGATCCAATAAAAAGGTCTTTTACTATATCAGCTTTCCATTAACAACTCTTCAATGCCATCAGGTGGTAGGTTATGCTTTAGCCTCAAGTAAACAATACAATATAAAAAGGGAACGCTGGATCACTAGGGCTTCGCAAATTCTTGATGAATTAAAATTTGTAAATGAAGTTAGAGAGTTCATATCAAGAGGCGTGAATGAAGGGTACACCATTAAACAGCTAAGATTAAGTAAACTGAAGCCGACAGGAGTGCCTGCAATTATCAGAACCGTATTGCTCACCGATGGAGATATGAAAACAAGATATGAGCAACTTCAAGAGCTGTACCAGCTGTTTCGGATTTACGGGAAAAGTTTCCCTATCTGTCCAATAGATATAGAATCGTATGAACAATTCAAATCGTACTTAAATGAACTATTAGATAAAGGATTAGTTGAGGAGAGCACAGGGATAATTTCAATAAAATTATCCAGCATCGAAGAGAGAATTCTGGCAATACTACGTGAGTATGAGTCAAAAATTGATAAGAGAAGACTAAATAATCTCTTTATACTTCCTATCGATAAATTGAGTAAAGACACGGTCGATGCATATCTTGGAGTTCTCCTAGAGAAAGAACTCATTTCTTATGATGAAAAGACCGAAACTATATCTCTGAATGACCTTAAAGACCTTCATGAAATCTTCGTTGAAAAGAGGAAGCGTTTAGATGAATTAAAGAAATTATACGCTAACAATCCATTCGGCTATCTAGCTTCTAAAAAGGCACATGACATTAACTCCATAATAGTTAAAGAATGCATAAGTTATATTGAAGAACTCATTACGAGAATGGGACCACTCTGGGGACTACCGAATCATGAACAAGTATGGCGAAGAAACTTCATCCTATTTAAACGATTAATGGAGCAAATCGAAAGTATACATGCTATTGTGACGGAGTTCTCAAGGAACTTTGATTTAACCATCAGAAGAGAAGTTAATACATCATATGTTAAAAGAAGGCTTAAGGAGATAGAGGATGAAATTAAGGAGATTGTCGGAAGGAACATAAATATAGCGGAGAAGACAGACATAGAATGCATTGAAAATGATATAAGAAAACTTGAAAACAAGGAATACTCAAGGGACGAAATAAAGAAGAAAGCAAAGAGACTCATTAGTAGAATCTATATCTATGAATTCAATAACCATAAACTATACCATGAATTCAGGAACTGTCCGGTGTTTGATGTAAAGATTGTCGAACTTGCTGAACTATATGGAAGATTAAGAAACCTCATACAGCGATGTGAAGAGGGTATAAAGAATATTGAGAAAGAGGAAATGAGGATAGCTGAGCTCACGGGATCAATAAATTCTCATGAACTGTATAGGATGAGGCTGTCTGACGACGAAACGCCATTCTCAGCGGCTATACTAAAGTGGCTTCATGAAAATCTCAAGTCTTGTGTGAGAATATGAATGAGGAAGTTGTCACAGTTCATTTAGAGGAAGTACCAGAAATGCTACGCAGACATTACAAGAAGCTAGAGAGCTTTAAGTATAAGTTAGATGAATTACTCCAAACCATTAGGCGAACAAGCGACCGAGAGAAGAAGTTGCGCTCTACGCTCAATCTCGTGAAAAAAGTAAGTGAAGCCTTACAACTATTTCTTTACGACGCAGGGTATACTCCTGAAGCATTAATGCTTCAAGAGCTAGAGTCAGTCAATAAGGACATACGTAACAGGCTAACTAAACTACGTGCAGAGTTGAATTCTAGCGAAGTAGTTAGTGACGAAGATTTAGAACATCACTTAAAGCAATATTATGATGATATATCAAGCTTCATTGAACAGGAAGAGAGGCTACTAATGAGTATTTCAGAAAGGCAGAGCAGCCTCTTTGATGATGCTAAGAAAGAGATTCAAGATAAGTTTAATGTATTAAAGCGCTTAACAGATACTTTGAAGAAGGGAATCCCACAAAATAGGATCAATCTTATCAAACATTTGGAAGTAAGCTCTGAGAAAGCCCAACAAATCATGCACGACTTCCCTGAAAGTATTAATGAACTAGTTAATAGATTTAAGGAGCAAAAAGATTCAATAAAGGGGCTTTACGCCAGGACCAGTAAGACGCTTTCACAGGTTCATGAAAACATAAGAAGGTTCGCGATTGAGAATGAATTGCTATCTGAAAATGAAATCGTCATTCTGGAGACATTATCCGCCATCACAGATAAAGAAATGGAGCTGGGCGAGGTAATAAAATTATTAGAGAAGAAGCCAACCTTTGATAGAGAACTTGTCAAGAAAATACTTCTAACGTTGTCTGAGAAAGGCTTTATAACTCTAAAAGTAGTTATTTGATCGAGCTATGTCAAAGGTCAGTGAGCATTATTTATATCCTAAAATTGAAGAGTGGTTAGATAATGCAGTGGGTTGCCAATATACAGCTGTTAGGAAATTTTTATGGAACAGACAACCTGATGTTATAGGCGTTAAACTTACCGGATATAGGCAGGTAAAGATGAATCTTTACTTAATCGAGGTTAAGGTAATCGAATCGTTGACCACAGTTTATAATGTCATTGGCGAGCTAGAGATTAGTCTAGCTCGCTTTAAAAAGAGGAGCTCAGTTTTCAGCTCATTATATCCCTACATAGCTGTTCTTGAGAATGTAAAGTTTAAGGAAATTCGTGAATACGCCGATAATAGAAATGTAGGGGTAATAAGAATCGCAGATGACTTCTCACTTGTGATTGAAAGAGAACCCACACCACTCACTTTAAATAAAGCATTATCTAAGGATCACTTCAAAGACCACGAGTGGATCATATATGAGGATGAAAAGAAAATTTTTAAGGACTTTA
>JAGGXK010000054.1 GCA_021163115.1 Desulfurococcales archaeon
AATTTATACTATTTATTGAATATAATAGGCATTTATTGCTTATCTAGTCATAACTATGTATTTTTTCTCAAATTTTTAGTCTAAGTATCTTTTATTTTAGTCTAAGATAGATCTTGTTATTTAATTATTGTTTTTCAAGATTATTTTCCATGTATTTATTTATTATATTTTATATCTATATATTGTATATGTTTTCTATGGGTATTACACTTCATTAGTGATCATGATGGACTCGGGGTATCTTATCTAGATAGTAGTAAGGGGGTGCTGCTGGATTTTTATTGATAGGTATTATCTATGGTTTTTTGTACTTGGTGTTTTGTGTTTTGATATTTTTCTAAGTGTTTTATTTTAGGCTTTGCTCTTGTGATTTGGTATTAGGTTATTATTTTTGTCTGTATTGTTTGCTTTGTTTGTTTTGTTTTCTGTTTTATGTCTATGGATTGATACTATAGTATATTTTTGTTTTTATATATTTTGCTAATATATTGTTTCTTTACTATTGTTTTGTTTAGCTTAGGTTTTATTTTCTTGTCTAATTATTTTGTTATTGAAAATTATTTATTTTTAATTGTGTTTTATGTTGTTATCTTGGATCCTGGGTTTATTCTTGTGTTTGGTTTGATTGTTGTTCCTGGGTATAGTATTGTTCCAGCTCCTACTATTGTGTTATAGCCTATGATGCTGCCTAGTTTTAGTGGTTGTCTTCCTTTAATGCTTTGTACTAGGTGTTGTCTTAGTCGTGGTGGTTTCTGATTTTCTGGTAAAATATTTAGGGTTACTACATGATCTCCTATGCTAGTGTTTTCCCCTATAATGCTGTCTCCTATGAAGCAGTGGCTGTCTACTAGGGTGTAGGGTTGGAGTATACTGTTTTTGATCTCTGTATATGCTCCTATTCTCACATGGTCTTCTAGGCTTGAATAATGTCTTATGAAGCTATGGGCTCCAATAAATGATTCCCTACCAATGTATACTGGACCCTTTATTACCGTGTAGTGGTCTATGTAAGCGCCTTCATCTATGTATACTGGAGGCTTTAACACAACATTATCTTCAACAACTGCTTTACTAGACATTTTTACACCACCTAGTCTTGATAGGAGTAGCCTAGATGCTTCTAGAAGATCCACTGGATAACCTATATCAACCCATAGCCCGCTCCAGTATACACAAGCCACTTTGCCTGTAGTAGCGAGTTTTGATATAGCATCTGGGAGGCTATTGTTTTTCTCTAGATAGTCAAGTATAGTTGTTGGCAGTATATAGGCTCCTCCAAGAGTATAAACTGGTTTCTCAACAAGCTCTATACTGGGTGGTTTTTCAACAACCTTCTTAACAAAGCCGTTGAGATCTACTGTTGCTATCCCATAGGTTGATGCAAATCTCTCTTCAAGCGGGATAGTCAGTACTGCTGCATCAGGGTTTACTCTATAGAATGTATCAAGGAGGTTATAGATAGCATCAGGATCAAATATTAGATCCCCGAATACTAGTAGGAAGTAGTCTGTATCACCTAGCTCGTTGCTTGCAGATAGTATAGCTCCTTCTATACCTGGAATAGACTGTTTAATAGGCCTTAGTATACCTGCTTCAAGATAGGCTTTTGCATCTCTAACTACATCACTATAGCTATACACAAGAATTATTTCTCCAGAATAATTCCTTACAATAGCATTTAATGGATAGTATATAACTGGTTTGCCAAGAACCCTTAGTGTATGCTTACTCCTACCCCTAGGTACAAGCATTGATAACCTAGAAGGCTCACCACCAGCTAGTACTACAGCTTTCAAGTACAACACCCCAGGAAACTATTCAACTGTAACTGTTTTAGCTAGGTTACGGGGTTTATCAGGATCATATCCTCTACGTATAGCTGTATAGTAGGCTAGTAGCTGTAACGGAGGAGTATGAGTTAGTGGAGTTAATATCCAGTGTCCACATGGTACACGGAACCATAGATCAAGCTGGTCTGCAAGCCCTGTATCCTCGGCTGCAACACCTATAATATATGCTCCCCTGGCCCGCATCTCCTGTATGTTACCTAGTAGTAGTTTTTCAACCCAGTCAACACCAGGGATCACGAATAGTACTGGAAACATGTTTTCAACCAATGCTATAGGCCCATGCTTACTCTCTCCAGCAGGATAGGATTCTGCATGAATATAGGCTATCTCCTTAAGCTTTAAAGCACCCTCCATAGCAACTGGCACACCAATCCATCTACTAAGATAGTACATGCTATGCTTCCCTGCAATCCATTCAGCAAGCTTTATTGCAAGACTCTCGTTAGCAGCTATAGACTCTGCAACAAGCTGTGGAGCCTTAGCAAGCCAATCTCTTAGCTCTCCAGCCTCACTTCTATCCAAAACACCTGCCTCCTCACCATGTGCAATAGCTAGCCATGCAAGAACTGTTGTCTGTGCAGTAAAGGTCTTGGTTGCAGCAACACCTATCTCGGGCCCAGCCCTCATGTAGATCGCTAGATCGCTTTCACGTGGGATAGCAGAGTCAACAATATTTGATACCGCAATAACTCTCCCACCCCTCTCTCTAAAAGCTCTTACAGCCATTAATACATCAATAGTCTCCCCACTCTGACTAATAGCCACCAGTACATCATCCTCCCCAACAGAGTCAGCTATACTAGGGTACTCACTAGCAATAAAGCTGTATACAGGCTGTTTTGCAAGCTGGGCTGTAGCCAGGCTATAGTATAGTCCAGCATGATAGCTTGTACCAGCAGCTGTAGTATAGATCCTCCTAGCATCAAGTAAGAGCTTAGCAGCTTCTACTACAACAGGCTCATTCATTAAACCATAGAGGGTGTCCCGGATAGCCCTTGGCTGTTCATGGATCTCCTTAAGCATGTAGTGGGGATACCCACCCTTACTAGCATCCTCTATACTCCACTCAATAATTCTTACCCGCCTACTCCAGTCTATGGATCCCCTGCCTAGTTCTTCAAGGTATATGCTAGAGGGAGTTATATAGCCTAGTTCATTGTCATGAACTATAATTGCCTTCCTAGTATACTCTAGTATAGCAGGTATATCGCTTGCAACAAAATTATATCCATCACCAACCCCTATTATCAGGGGGCTGTCTTTTTTAGCAAAAAATATCTTGTCAGGCTCATGTAGGGTTATAACTGCAAGAGCATAGCTACCCTCGATCTCCATTACAGCCTCTTTAAAAGCTCTATAGAAGTCCCTGTAAACCCTATACTTCTCCTCAATAAGGTGGGCTATAACCTCTGTATCAGTCTCACTAGAGAATACATGCCCCTTCCTCAGAAGCTCCTCCTTCAATATCCTATAGTTCTGTATAATACCATTATGTACAACAGCTATCTCCCCTCTACAATCTAGATGGGGGTGTGCATTCTCATCACTAGGCCTTCCATGAGTTGCCCAGCGTGTATGATATATGAGGGTGTAGCCGGGAAGCTTTGACAAACCAAGTTTTCTCTCAAGCTCAGCTATCTTGCCCTTCCCCTTAGCAACAATAATCCTCCTCCTAAAAGGATCAATGGAGGCTCCTCCAGCACTATCATAGCCTCTATACTCAAGCCGTAGTAAACCACGATAACCCATCTCAGAAGGCTTATAGGGAGTCTTACCAGGTAGCGCTACAACACCTATGATACCACACATTCCTAGACAGCCCCAGATAGAGAATACAAGCTAATTACTAACTATTAATTATACAAGGTTTTAATCTTATTATAAATTAATTAACTTGCTATAATCAAGCTAGTATTCTATATGGATGTATGAGTGTTTTTATATAACCTTATAGATCAATGGAGTAGAGCAGGAATATAGAAGAGGGGGTATTAAGTGGAGTATCTAGTGGTAAAGCTTACTGGGAAAATATTTAATGATGAATCAATAGAGTTGTTGAAAAAATATAGAGACAGTCTTCTCAAGCTTGTAGAGAAAGGGTATAGGGTTGCAGTAGTTGTTGGTGGGGGAGGGCTTGCACGAAAGTATATAGAGTATGCTAGAAGACTAGGGGTTAGCTCTAACTACTGGCTAGACATTATAGGGATCAATGCTTCAAGGTTAAACGCTCTACTCTTAACAACACTCCTCTACCCAACTACTCCACGTAAACCAGCTGAGACTCTAGAAGAGGTGCTAGAGAATATAGCACTATATAATATAATTGTACTAGGAGGCCTTATACCAGGCCAGTCAACAGCAGCTGTAGCAGTAGAGACAGCTGAGGCTATTAATGCAAAACTTATAATCAATGCCGGGGCAATAGACTACGTCTACACAAAGGATCCGAGAAAACACCCAGATGCTGCACCATTATCAAGAGTTAAAGCAACCCAGCTCCTCCAGTTAATCGAGGGAGAAACCCTGCCAGGGGAATACCAGCTACTAGACAAACATGCTGTAGAGCTCATGATTAGAAGCAAGATAAAGATGGCGCTTATCCACTATAAAAAACCAGAAGCACTACTAGAAATCATTAAGGGCCGAATACCAGGAACACTAATACTACCAGAATAACCAGAGAGATAATCCTTAAAGACTACAAAACAATAAATAAAGGATTTAAGATCAACTTCTTTATAAGTTTCTAAACTAGTTAATAATAACTGCTTCTCCATGACAGAGTAATTGATTTAGATCCCGCTACTAAGAAACTTATAGAAACAAAATACCCTTAAGAACTTCTATAAACAATGCATCAGTGTTAAGGGATCAGTATTTAATACATGCAAGATATCTGCCTACCTGAGTAGATAAGATGTCTTTAGAAACATATGGAATTATACAGGTTTCTTAGGCCTTGGGTAAGGCAGTTGCTTATAGGCTATTTCTCGAATCTCTTCTGGTTCGAGGTATTTACTTATATTATGCACTATTATTTCTACTATCTCACCGTTTTTATCAAGATAGATCTCTATATCGCCTGACTCAATAATATGGTAGGCTACCTTACCCTTACCCTCATCATAGTATATCTCGTCGCCCCACAGCATCCATTTCTTATTTTTTGAGCTCAATCCATACACCTCCTCTAACCCTACTGTTCCTTAGCCTCATATATCTTCTTCCACTCCCAATATCTATAGTTGTAACAACAACTATTGTATCATCCTCTTCAACAACCACAACCGGGTACCTACCACCACCCTTCCTAACATAAACTATTCTCCTAAAACCCTCGATAACACTTCTAGACTTATCAAGAAATACCTCATGAGGAGCGGATAAAGCCTCTAAAACCTTCTTCCTCAACAAACCACGCTCTCTAATCCTCCTAATAGCATGCCTGGTTAGAAACACGTCCTTGCCACGGACCCTACCAATGGGTCCATAAACCCATCTAGGCAATATAGTTCACCAAGTACTATGAGTTAAAAATACTATTACCTATGATACTGTGCTAGTATAGCTGCTTGCCGTTCATAATACTTCATCATCACATCAATATCTCTCTCACTCAATTCCTCGTACCTGTCTAGTGTCGTCCTAAGCATTGATAGTATGTATTCCTTGGCATAGCCATAGCCTTGCCTCCAGTCTATTTCTGAGGCCCAGTCTACTACACGCCAGTCCATATGTCTTTTACTACAGTATTTCTTGATATAATAGGCTAGCCACAATACCATGACATAATACCATATCCTAAGCGGCTTACGCTTATACTTTCCTGATAATTATATACTCCACCAAGTTAAAGAAATAGGGAGAAGAAGTTAATTGGATAAGCAGCTGAAGAATCCTTAAAAAAGCTTACATGGGCTTAGCCAGAGAAAACATTACCTATAATAGGGTTCTGCTAGTGCCATAAATCCTAGTATTATTAGGAATACTATAAACAGTATAAACGGTATGATAGTTCCTATTATATAGCCTGTTGTAAAGCTCTTTCTACTCCAGAAAACCCATACACTCCCACCAACAACACCAGCTATAGCAAAAACAAACACATAAGCACCAAAAGGATCAAGACCAAGCCTACAAAAACCAAGCCAAGACAAAACCGTATACACAAAACCAGCCACAAAACCCAACAAAAACAAGGCAACAGACCTAAGTATACTCCCCATAATCTACATCTCCCTACAGGCCTGGAGCTATAGCAAGCGGTGCAATTATAAGTATAATGAATATAAGTGAAGCTATAAAACCAAGCAATATCCCCAAAACAAACAACAACCTCCTCTCAACAAAATATAGAAACAACAACGAAAAACCAAACAACAACAAAACCAAATAACTACCCAACACAAAAAGAAGAATAAAACCAACAACAAAACCAACAACAAACACACAAAAACCAGTAACAAACCTAGCCAAACCCACCATGATCTTTAACCCTATGAAAATGGCTTTGTTCTATTCTTAAAATATCTTTAAATTAGATATCTGTAATTTAAATATAAGCTTAAAACCAACAATAAAATAGATCAAGAAATACTAGTGCCTCTTGTGCGATTTTCTTAAGTAAATTATTAATAAAACTAAGCAAGATAATGATAACAGGCCAAGCAGTAATAACGTTGAGTGCTCAAAGGAGTAGATCATGGTGTTCGATTCTGTAGACCTAGCTCTTTCCCCTATAACCTCTGGGTAATTAGAGTACAGGGCTAGTACTACAATACTCGTTGTCTCAGTATTCATGTCATGTCCAGCACCCTTCAAAATAACTACTTTCCCATCTACTACTTTATAGCTAGTATAGATCCCGCCGCAAACAGGATCCTGTGCCTTACTGATTATCTCCAGGCACTTATCATGGATGTATCGATAATCCCTGATTACTTCAGAACTAGCTGCTTCTAATGCTTTATATAAATAGATAAACAGAGCACATTTATAGACCTGATAAACCCCATGCTCCTTTACAAAATTATCTCTAAACCCGTAACCATCCCACATCCTAGTTAGATTAAAAAAGGCTTTCTCAGCCTCAGCTCTTGAACCCCACAGTAGCCTATCCAATGCATGGTATACTAGGAGATCAGCATATTCGTACCAATTATTAATAATGACCGAGGTATTCATCTTCTCATATACAATAATATAGCCATCTACTTCTCCTACAACTACATTCTCTGGCTTATAGAACTTATCAGGAATATCCCTGCCCAAGAGAATATCTATTTTACCATTCCAGCCACCATCATACTTGTTGTTTAACACAGTAAGTACTTTACTAGCTAATGAAGAGTTAAGCACCGCTAAAGCTCTCGCAGCCAACACATTATCGTTTGCAACATAAATAGTTATATTTTCAGGGTAAGCAGTAGTAGCAGCCCTAAGCAAGCCCGCCTCAGGAACAAACTGTTCTTCAAGAAAATACCTAAGCATGTCCTTGTCTATAGAATATCCAGAGTATCCTGGTACAACTACTAGTGTAGCTATGATTATTGCTATCAATACTATCAAACGCACCCAGAAACCCCTACCATACTGATATATGAAGTAAGAAATATTACTACATTACTCGTTCAGAGAATAACATGGCTATATCCACGTAAAAGCCCTGTCAGCCCCTATGCAGGGTTGTTGAGAAATTATTAAAAACTATAAGCCACGAAGCCTATAACTTATCTGGATGCGGGGGTGCCCGAGCCTGGTCGAAGGGGGCGGACTCAAGATCCGCTGGCGTAGGCCGGCGTGGGTTCAAATCCCACCCCCCGCACCACAGTAGCCTTTTAATGGCTTCTTCAACGGGTAGCCGTAACAGTGCCCTGCGCTTGCCGTTTCCATAGTATTCTTCAATTACCAGGTAGCGGTACTTCTTGTTCTTTGCCTTAATAGTCTGTATGTAGAGATACAAGTTTTCAGTCCCCGTTTTACAGCTAAACAACTGATTTAGTTTTAACGGCTTAGGCGCATCCCGCATAAACATCGCCCACGTGATCGACTTAAAATTTTAAGCCCCAATAACAATAACCAGAAAAGGATAAAAGCAGGGAAAAAGCTTGGTCAGAAAACAGAGCTAGAAGCACTGCAAGTAGCTTAGGTCAGGCACAGATGTTTCCGCTTCTCCCCCCGACCCGCAAAAATTTTTCCGTTCCGCAAACCACACCAACAGGGGGGCCGGATCTGATGTTGTCTTCTCCATGGCTCTGTTCTGGGCAGAAGCGGAAAATAGGGTTGGCAGATAACATGTGCCCTAGGAGGCGTACAGGGTTTCAACTGTTTCAAGGTCTCTCCATATCTCCAGCTTCATGGCTCTGGGGGTAGAGTATTGCATAGTGCCGGTGCTTCTGAGAACTGTCCACCCTTATGTAGAGAGTCCCGCAGCCAAGCCTGTACACCGTATAGGGTGACACGTGCAGGTGCCCGCACAGCACTATCTTGGGCCTTGCCTCATGGATAGCCGCGCCTACGGCGGCCGTTCTCTCATCATCTGCTATCCTGCCCCTGTACTCGGGGACGTCCACGTACGGGGAGTCATGCAGCAGGAGGACATCTATCCTGCCCCTCAGTTTCTTGGCAACCCCTATGTATTCCTCAGGCCTCTTCCTAGGGATGCCCTTCCTCTCCCTCCTCCTCAATGCAACGATCCCGTTGATGGCGCCGAACCTCAGCCCCGCAAACTCCCTGATCTCACCATCACCCATCAATACAGGCTCATAACTATCTGTAAGAACATTGTACATCCTCCTGAGGACTCCGAGGTTCTCGTGGTTGCCATAGATACTCCAGACCCTGACCCTCCTCAACAGCCCGTAAAACTCCCTAAGATTAACAGCTTCACCCCAGTCACCACACGATAACAGTAGATCAGGCTTATGATAATCAACAATATTCAACAACCACTCCCAAGCCCCAGACTCGTCAACTCCTCTGAAAAACCTTTTATTATAATGTATATCACTGACCACTAAAATCTTCACCAATACCACCCAACGATACCACGTATCCTTTGTTCCGATACATCTTTATCTTATTTTTCAGCCGCTGCAGGTTTTATATAAAAGTATATATATTGTATATGTTCTTCATGATGTGTTATGCTTATATTCTTGTTTAGGGCATTGCTTATTTGTAGATGTGCCGTCGCCTCGGGGTCGGCGGTGAATGCCCCCGCAATGACTGATAAAGCCAGACCAACAGCAGGGGAAAATGATGAACCAATAACCAAACATATAAAAACACATAAAGAGGCGAACCCCTTATTCTTCCCCCATGTTAATGCAGTAAGCTATGGAGAAGATAAAAGATCTACTTTCTACTTATAACAGTAGGCAATACAACACTACTCCGTATATATTTCATAGTAAACATCAACGGCAAAGAATACAAACTAGTATACGGCCATCACGAATATATTTTAGTATTCAAGGAAATGTACTGGAACGACAAAGTATATACTATAGAGTTAAAGCCTTAAACTCTGTTATTATACGTTCCATGTTTATCATCTATAGCTACTAGGTATTCTGTGTAAAAATTCATAGCTTCTCCATGACTACATATTTTACTATTGGATCCGGTATTTTATACCTGTTATCCTCTTTTAAGAGGTAACCGTATTTCACTAGTTTTTTGAGGAGTTCTGTAAATCTCTTATCAGTAATAGATCCTGTTTTTGCTATTGTATATGCCTTAATATCACTCCACGATGTTATGCCGTGGGCAATGGCTTTCAATATAGCTGTGTAGCGTTTTTTTGATGGCGCTATAACTTTAATTAACTCTTCTAGGACTAGTTTAGAGCCTTCCTCAAATACTTTATTCAATGCCTCTTTATGTGAGAGTTTTCTTATAACACGGTAATACCCGTAGTATGTCAGCCAACCCACAAGCCCATTAAATGCTTCTACAGCTTCCCCTAGCTCATCCATATCTGGTTGTAGACCTAGTTCTCTGAAACCCTGTCTTAGAAAGTCCATGCTTTGATCCCTACTAAATCTATCAACATATATCTCTCTCCTATACCTACCATATAGTGGTGCCCTAGCATCATCTATTCTAAGAAACTCTCTTAAAACCCCAACCTCACTACCTGTAAGTATAAATGTTATATTACTAAGATTATCCACAGCCCATGCAAACAATCCATCATATCTTATATTAGAGAATCTAAGGTACTGTGCTTCATCAAATACAAATACAAACCTCATACCATGCTTTCTACACCATGAGCTTATCTCGGAAAACAGTGCTGTAAGGGAGATCCTTGCTTTAGGCTCTATTTCAACTTCATAGCCCTTTACATGAACCTTCCTAATTCTTTTCAACGCATCCCTTAAGTTAAATCCCAGCTTTTCACACCACTTCATATACTTCTTAAACCCGTCTATCAGATACTTTACAAGATATGGTATTGTAACCATGTTCTCACTATAGTACAGCTCCCTCACATCAACAAGAACATAGGGTAATTTAGACTCCCTCAAAGCTACTTTCACTAAACTCGACTTACCAATACGACGGACACCATAAACTATAACCAACCTCTCACCAAGCCTTAAAGCTTCAAGAATCCCACTAAGCTCTTCATCCCTATCATAGAAATCCTCCCGTCTCTCCTTAGGAACAACATCAAACAACATTACTATCTCCCCCCGATAGTAACTATCCCCCCCCGATAGTAATAAATTCTCCCATGAATAGAATCAAGGATCCACATAAGAAACTTTCAGTCTCCTCTTATCTTTATAGTTCACTAATTCACTAACATTTTTTCATAAGTTCTGGGCCAGAACAAGCTCCAGGTACAGACCCATCTTTTTTCTTACTGCTCGAGAAATCTCTAACCTTAACCAAAGTTTGTGAAGCATTAAAAAGATCACGGCTTACGGATTACTTATACCTGCTAGGTATATTGCTATTGATTTTAGTGCAAATGTTATTGTCACTTCTGTTGTTGATCTTCATAGATATTAATGAGGATAGTATTGACTGCTTACTAGTTAATTATGATAAAAGCGAAGCCATGTTGTCCTCAATAAAACACGATATTAGGAGGATACGTACCAGTTATAGGAGGACTAGGAAGAGTATTCAAGAGAAGGTTAAGAACCCTAGGTTAAGGATTAAACTTCTAGCTAAGTATGGTTTACGTGAGAGGAAGCGTGTAAAGGATAGATTGAAAAGAAGATAACCACGCTGCTAGCAGAGATTGCCAGGGAATATAACGCTGACCTAGTTAGGGAGAACCTCAAGGACTTGAAACTCGACAGTAGAAAGAAGAGTAAGCAACTAAACTATAGGCTATCCACTTTTCCATACCACAGGTTCATAGAGAATATTGACTATAAATTTAATGAGTTGGAACTAGGCGTGCTAGAGGTTGATGCGAGGAAAACATTCATCACCTGCCCAATATGTGGCTACGTGGATAAGAGGAAGAGAATAAGTAAAGAAGTATTCAGATGTGGAAGATGTGGTTTCACATTTAACGCTCAGTATACTGCTTGTCTCAACATTTTCTCCCGCCTCGATGACAGTGAAATAACCATCAGGAGCGGGAGAATGTATCTAATCTCCCATAAGGCTGCATGAGTGGTGGCGGTCAATGTAGCTCCCGATGAACTGCCGAACCGCATGAGATGGTTAAGGGGAGAAGCCCGTGCAAGTTCCCATAATTTCCAAAATATCTAGAATAAAAAGCACGGGCAATAACCCTTACTTTTATCACCCTAAGAAAAATACTATATCTTTATCTAATAATTTGTTGTAAGTACGGATAAATAATCTGGTATCAATATTGGTACATTTACTAAGGTCTTTAAAGAGTAAGAAGAACAAGGAATAGAATGAGTATATTGTCTAATGCGGCGTCTACCAAGTGCCTATCCATCTTACCTACTTGGTAGAACTTAGTAAAGTTTATGAGATCTAATCTCATCCTACACTATTACCTAGCATGGTCTAAAATGATAGATAGCTGAATCCCAGGATTACTAGGAAGCTTGAGAGAGGTACCATTACATTATCGTCTATGCCTTTGAACTCGAAGTGCTCAATAATACTAGCTATTATAGCTGCTATGACGCCTGGTAGTCCTATTAGTAAGCCTATTGGTAGTGTTGTAGCAAGCATTGCTAGGTTGCCATACCATGACTTCGTCCTCTTACCATACAGTATATTACGTACAACCCCTGTTGCTGCATCACCAAAAGCCATAAAGGATACTGGTATAACACCATACCAGAGGTTGTGGAAGATTATCCATGAGAGAGCTATTACTATACCCCACATTATACAGAAGTTTACCTCATACATATTGTCTTCTACCTGGAACCAGTAAAGCAGCTTACCCTGTCTATGTGGTAAATAGGTAAATAATGCCAAGATCATTGCCAAGATGGATGGTAGCAGCGGCGTCTCATAGAGAAATGGTACAAGGAGAGCAACAAATCCTCCAGCAGCAATATGGATCAACTTCCTATTATAGTATACTGCCTTATTATGTGGCATCCCCCTAGACACCATGTAGTCGTAGAGCTTCCTCGTTATAAACTGGACAACAGCAATAACCCATACAAAGAGTATAACTGTATAAATAACCTCGGTTAAGAGATTAGGCATAGCCTACACCTCTCACCGAAAATCAAGTGATCCAATATATTGTATTCTGGAGATGGATAAGAAGCTTTCCATCTAATAAAACTAAAGTGGATGTAAAAGCAGGTGTTTCAAAGTGGCGGGCAAAGACTGTGTGATATCGGTTGGGGATGTAGATGTAGAGATAGTATGGTTTGACTCAATGGGGGCTAAATCCAGCAGTATCTTAGTAAAAACACCTAGTGTCTCTATACTAGTTGATCCAGGAATAGCTGTTATGCATCCATCTTTCCCAGCAAGCTATGAAGATAAGATTAGATGGTTTAATGAAGGATATAGGAGGATACTCACTGCAGCAAAGGAGGCTGATGTGATTACTTTAACCCATTACCATTATGACCACTTCATAGACTTTGAGCCAAGAGTATACATAGGCAAGACTATACTGGCAAAAAACCCTAACAAGTACATAAATGATAGTCAGAGGAAACGAGCACTTAGCTTCTACAAGAATCTATTAGAACATCTAGGCTATAATCTAGAGACGTATCTTAGTAGCCCCCAAGATACACTAGAAATACCTGATCCATTAAAACATATACCTAAAGCCATGGCAAAGGATTATGGAGACTATAGTTCTAGAAAGAAAGAACTTATTAAAAAGGGGCTTAAATGGTTCTGGGGAAGAGTAGAGAAATGGAGAAGATACCCCATAATCCCTGAACTAAGACTTGGCAAAACAAGGATATTTTATGCAGACAATAAATGCTTCTCCTTCGGTAGAACAAGGATCTGTTTTAGTAGACCATTATTCCATGGAATAGAGTTTTCCCGAGTAGGCTGGATATTAATGGTTATGATAGAATACAAGGGAATAAAGATCATGCATACCTCGGATGTGAATGGCCCAATTATAGAAGACTATGTAGACTATATACTATCCTTTAAACCAGATATATTATTCCTGGACGGACCTCCCACATACTTGCTTGGATATACAATGAATAGGATAAACTTAGGGAGAGCAATAAATAATGGATTAGCTATTATAGATGGGCTTACAGATAAGAAACCATATATAATATACGATCACCATGTAGTGAGGGAAAAGAACTTTATTGAAAGAACAAAACCTGTTTGGAGAAAATCTGCTGAACTAGGAGTATTCTTTAAACCAGCATCTAATATATGTGGATATGATCCTGTTGTGCTGGGCAAGCAGTAGCTATGAGTATGTTGATACAAAATAATATAATAAGCTCGATTATTAATAGTGTTTAAAAGAGTACAGTAACCCTCTTTAGGAGGTGGTAAATAGAATGGTGTACAAGTCCATTGTCTCAGACGATGAATTAAGAAAAGCACTTGAAGAGAAACAGGCGAGGAAGCAGGTAAGTGATGAGAAGCAAAAATGGGTTAACAGAATGATTAGGAGTGCTAGACACCACCACAAGATATGTCCATACTTTGATAAGAAGACGGGGATGTGCTTTCTAGCACTAGGAGCAAAATGTGATAGAGATGGAAAGTTTGAGAATTGCCCAGTATTTAGACAGTTTCTTGAAAGAAAATATGAAGAATATAAATCAAAAGGCTTCCCATTACCAATGGACTTTGCAGATATAACCATAGGTTTTATCTAATATAAAGACTATTTTCCCCTCTATACACAAATCCATAAAAACATATAGCTCTATGTTTTTAATCCAGTACATTTATCTAGGGAACTAGAAGATGGTGAATGATCTATGGGTGAGAAGAGTTCTATTGAATATAAAATAGCTGACATAGACAAGATCTGGATTGAATACGATAGACAAAATGATATACTCTACATAAACTTTGGATATGATATAGAGGATGCTGATGAAGAAGTCTTATCCGGAGAAGACATTATTGTAAGGATAAAACATGGTAGAGTAGTAAGCTTAACAATAATGAATTTCTCTGAGAAAGCAAATATTATTGTCTACTAGTTTTCAGCTAATATGGTAGAGGAAGCTGGCTCCTATCAGAATAGTGGACTACATAATGTTTTGGCTTAAGGACATCTATTAGATACTTAAATGCCTTCCATGGATCAGCTTTTTCCCCACATGTATAGACATCTATGGTTGCATAACCTTGTAAAGGCCATGTGTGGATAGCTATATGGCTTTCTATTACAAGAGCTAGGACGGAGACACCCCCCATTTCTCCACCAACCCGCCATGAACGGATCTCTAGGAGGTCGGCATTTGCCTCTTTTGCCGCGTTCTTTACAGCCTCTACTATAAACTCCTCATTCTCAAGCAAATCCCTAGGACAGCCATAGAGATCGCCGTAAACATGTTTTCCAACTACAAGCCTCATGTTAAACACCCCCTGTGGGGTATTCCTCGTAAACTATACACCCCCGGTATATAAGCTTAGCTTAAATAGTTATTTAAACACCGATTATCTCGTTAATGACGTCCTCAAGGTCTCCTTTAAAACCTACTAGAACTTTTACGCCGTTTTCACCCATATACTCTATGGTCTCAGATAAAGCATTCTCAGCAATAATAGCTACTATGTCATGTACTACAGCAAACTCTCCAAGAAGTTCTATCTTTTTCCTCCCCAGATTCCTCTCTAAAACCCTAGACCCTGTATCTAGATCCATTAAGAGGATGTGGCTAGCCCTCTCTACACTATCCATTACCAGTTTTTCTCCATGCATACTTACTGTAAAACCTACTATATACGCCATAACCGATCCCTTATTCTTTGCGGAATATCTTATTTACCACCAAGTTATACTTTTCCCTGCATTGGTGTAGAAAGTTTGATAGATATAGTGTATGAGAGGGCAAAGAGGGTAGCAGAAACACTGTCAATGTTTAAAGAGGATTTTATAGTTCTATTAGAGAAAAAGGATCCACAATACCATGCTGTAAAGTTATTAGCTTTAAAGAATCCTAGAGTAGCTGCTATAGTTTCTATTGCCAATGCTCTTATAAGCTATCAATTGACTGGTAGGGGGGAGGATTACTGGAGTGAAGTTGGGAGATACTTTGTAGAAAAGAATATTGTAAATCCCGTGGAGCTATTTCTAGAATTTAAGGATTTTCTCCTAAACCATACAAGGTATAACCGTAGATACGTCTATACTAAGATCTCTAGACTTGAGAAGCTATGGAAGAGTAATCTATTAAATACACTATGGGAGAATCCTACACTATATTGTAGATGTCAGGAAAAATTATTAGGAGAGCTGGTAAGGATCTATAGGCAACCTTGGTCTGCAAAAACCCTTGTTTTTGCTGTAAAGATGTATTATTATTTCTGTAAAGCCAGAGGCTTAGATGTAAAGCCTAGCCAGAAAATCCCTATGCCATGTGATAGAAGAATATGCTTCATAACACTATCAAGCGGTATCCTATACATAAAAGGAGCTATCATTACATGGAATAACATATGGGGGTATGTAGACCTTCTAATGAAGAAACATAGAGACAGCCTTGTCCAAGCCTGGTTTTTAGTCTCTAAACTTTCTGGTCTCCCCGCTATCTACATGGATACAATTATCTGGCTCTTAGCAAGGTTTATAATGAGGGGGAGAAGCATTGAGGACATCTATAAAGAGTTTACTAGAGTTTATGAAGTAGAATTCCTTCCCAGCAAACTAGTTAAATCTCTTATCCATGAGCTTCTTTTCATACTTCATGTAGCCTAACTTCCTTGATTCAATAACAGGTATATCCCATCTACCGAGAACAATCCATGCAACACCTGCTAAGCCGGCAAACACATTGCTTAAACTCATAGATAGCCAGAGCCACCATATACCTAGTCCTAGATGTATTGAAAGTATATAGCCAAGCCCTATCCTGATAACCCAGAGCCTTACAATACCTATTAGTGAAGGAGGTACTGTATGACCTGAGCCGCTTCCTACAGACATTGATGTAAAGAACATTCCGAAGAATGGTATTGATAATACGAAGAGCTGGACGAGGTTGTCAGCTAGATCAATGATCTGGGGTGTGCTTGTGAACCACATTATCAATGACCTTCTCAGAGCATATATTATTAAAGCTCCAATAACTGTTCCTCCAGTAATAATTGCTAGGGCTTGATAAACAACTTGCCTAGCCCTCTTAGATAGCCCTGCTCCAATATTCTGGCCAACCATTATTGATATAGCCCGTGTAAAACCCCATAGTATTGCATCAGACAAGTTAATGGCTATCAAGCCTATAGAGTATGCTGTAGCCGCTATTATACCAAAGCTATTCACTATCCTCTGGAGTACTACAAACGATGAAACATTAGCTAGCCTTAGAGCTATTACTGGAGAACCTATTTTTAGACTCTTTACAAGCCACAGTTTATCCATATGGAGGAATAAATGTATCCTTATACCCTTATACCCTCTAAACAATAACAGGGCACCAGCTACTGTAGTAATCATTCTTGCAAGAACTGTTGCAAGAGCAGCTCCTGCTACACCCATTGCTGGAAATGGGCCTATACCAAAGATTAGTATAGGATCAAGTATTGCATTAATTGTTGTTGACACTACTGCAAAAATTGTTGGTGTCTTTGTATCTCCTAGCGCCTGCAGCGTTGTCGAGAATGCAAAGAAGAGGAATGCAAAGAATACTCCCCAGCTTACAATAGCTGTATAAGCTATTGTATCCTCATAGATTTCTTTTGGTGTAGAAACTATATTTGTTATAATAAAGTCTTTCATGAAATATATTAGTATAGAGAATAGGAGCCCAAGTATAATCATTACAGTGAATAAGTTGCTAGCAGACTTCTCTGCTTCACTATACTTCTTTGCACCAACATACTGTGATATAAGTGCTAGGTTAGCTACAGAGAACCCCGTGCCCACGGTGAAGGTAAGCATTATCACAGGCCATACTTGCCTAGGTACAGCAAGTGCTATGTCACTTAACCTGCTAAGCCATATAGAGTCAACTATGTTGTATGATACTTGTACAAGCTGGGTTATTAGAGGCGGGAGGCCAAGCCATAGGAGGGTTGATAGTATCCCGCCCTGTGTTATCCTTTCCCTATATTTAATGTAGTCTCTGCTCATATTCTTCTACCTAAATACTTTAATTAACTAATCAAGCCTATTTCTTACCAGTAGTGAGGGTCTAATATGGTTTTAATCAAGACTAGTTTGGTTCACTCAACGCATATGTTTAGAGGATGTGAAAAAATTATCGCTGTAATCATACTAGGTAGTACTGAATATCATGGAGACTATCTGCCCTTATCCATTGATGGCATGATTATTGAGAAGCTCTTTGATCAAAGTATAGCGGAGATCAAGCTACCTGATAACATATGTCTATTAGAACTGCCTACAATACACTATGGCTACTCTATTGAATGGATTGGATATCCCGGCACAATATCGCTTAAACCCGAAACACTGCTAGCCATTCTAAGAGATATAGTCTATAGCCTTAGAGATAGTACTGGAATAAATGGAGTCCTCATCATAAATGGGCATGGCGGAAACACTGGCTTACTAGAAAGCTTTGCTAGAGAACTCTTTTTCAAGAACCATATTAAGACCGTGGTTGTTGATCTATGGAGACTAGCAAGTAGAAAGGGCTTGGGCTTCTGCCACGCATGTAGTTTTGAAATAGAGCTAGCAAAAAAATTAGGCCTTCCCTACAACCCTAAACATAGTAAATCACAGCATACAGGAAAAATTTCAACACATAAAGATCTTATAGCTTACACTAATGAAAGTATTCCTGGGGGAGGCGAGATTGATGTTAAAGAATTTATTGAATATTTCAAGAACATGCTAAGAAATGCTATTAAACTACTCATATCATAGAATGTACCCATATCCGATAAGGAAAGATATAATTATGAAGTTTATAAGGAATTTATGTATTAATTAGATTATACTATGGCTGCATTATTTCTAATATGTATTATATTATGAAAATAAATTATGATGTATTTTAAAACTTATATAATTGTTCAACGAGATCCCTATACTAGGTGTATATGTCTTATGAATGAGGAGCCAGTGGGTCGAGGAGTAATTGTTTACACAAGGATAATAGAAGACCCCTTTAAAACTATTGATAGGAGAGGTTATAGATGGTTTGGAACCCTTGTTGTAGAGATAGATAAGCGTAGAGTACACTTACTAATGACGGGGAGTATATCCCAGTGGTTTAGTAAAGGAGAGAAAGTAAAGATCATGTTAAAGAACGAGCCGAGGAAAATAGAGGATGTGTGGATACTTGGTTTCAACGACTATGAGCTATATAGAATATGGGGCGAGGATCAGGTAAAGGTATGGCCGCCCTGGTCTAGTGTGACAAGGCTTCCCCGATACGACCCTCTTGGAAAGAAGACTGTTTATGAATATACCGTGGTTGCACGTGAAGCAGTTAGTGAAGAAGACTATATGGAGATTGTAGGGCTTGAACAATACCATTATGCAAGCAAGGAAGAGATCGTGGCTATATGGAGATGCCCTGTCTGCGGAGAATATGTTGAAGCAAATATCCAGCCACTATGCCCAAGAGACAATATCCCTATGAAGCTACAGGAGATAAGAGGGAGTCTTCCAAGTAGTAGATTCCTTGTCTTAGAACTAGTTAATAGGAGAGAATATGAACCAAGAATCGTGGGGTATGTTCGGGTTGATACCCCTATTCCTCTCATGAATAGGAGATTACCTGATGGCAGTATTGAGAAAATGATTAGAGAGAAAGTTTTCCCAAGCCACTGGTTCCATCCAACATACTGGCCAACAGCCTTGGAGGAGAAGAAACCCATTCTAAAACGGTATAGGGAACTATATAACTTATATAGATCGCGGAGACTTGCAAGAGCTATAGTTGGAGAGGAGGTAAGTAGCCAGGCACTACGTATAGCTAATACTGCTGCAGCAAGAATTGCAAGAGCTGTTGTTCATCCAGACTATAGAGGCGATGGATTAGGTGTTCTAGCTGTTAAAATGGCTATTCAGTGGATCAAGGAACGTAGAATACCAGAGATGAAGAAGGAGAAGCATATTGTAGAGACAATAGCTATGATGGCTCGTTATAACCCATTTTTTGAGAAAACAGGATTCTACTACATGTGGGATACTGGAAGCGGACGACCTGTACTAATGTATCCCTTAACAAGTACTGCTAGGGAGAGAATAGAGTCTTTCCTAAGAAGTGATAAGTATGCCAAACTACATGGAGGTAAACTGTATAGATCTAGATATGGTGTTGTAGAAAAACTTTCAGCCCCAATCGAGATAAAGAATCTAACCAAGATCTTCTCTAGCACACTAGATGTTGATAGATTACCTAGAGAGTTAAGAGATATATTAATAGCCTTTGGCGTTGAACGAAGAACAATCGAGAAATATATACTTAAGGATGTCAACTTAAAGATCAATCCCGGGGAGATCGTGATTGTTGTTGGTGCCAGTGGGACAGGGAAGACAACATTTCTCAGAATGATTATTGGAGCAACTGATCCTAAGAGAAAAGATGATCCAAGGTATAAGCCTTCTAAGGGAAAGGTTATTGTCCCAGAGAATGTAAGGATAGCATACCTACTGCCAGGTGAGAACGAGCCTGTTTTTGGAGCTGAAACCCTACTTGAGCATCTATCAAGCAAAATAGGTGACCCGGCAGCTGCTGTTGAAACACTAAATATGGTTGGCCTAGGTGATGCAGTATTCTATAGAGCTAGGTTTAACGAATTATCCACAGGCCAGAAAGAGAGAGCTAAGCTAGCTAGTTTGCTTGCAGAGAAGCCAAATCTACTCATCATTGATGAGTTCACCGCCCATCTAGACACATTAACTGCACAGAGAGTAGCTAGGAAGATGGGCGTCTTAGCTAGGAAGGCAGGGATAACACTTATTGCAGCAACCAACAGGCCCGAAGTAATAGATGTATTGAACCCAGATAAACTCATCTATATAGGCTATGGAACAGCCATTGTTAGACGTTTATAGTCAACTCCTTAAATTCTTCAATAAGCTCGTGTGTATATTACTCCTTGCTTATAGCTAGAGCTACTAATGGAGGTTCTTCACTGACAGGCATAACCCATGATGCAGCCATGACATTATATCCGCCCTGCTTCCTCCTTGTAACAATTAAATATACTGGACGTGGATGTAGGACATAGTAGTTCTCTCTATCTATAGTTGTTGGAGAAGAACACCTAGATATAGTATATAGAGCTGGCACTATTACTGGGAGAAATACTGATAAATGGAACATGCTGGGACTGAAGCCCCTTGAATCCATATCTATTTCTACACCAGGAATAGATGGAGCATATGGTGTTATAGAGTGTAAACTACAAGACAAGATTGATGCTGGTGAATGTTCTATATTTATTTGTGAAGTATTAACTATAAGAGTTGATAAGGAGAAGTACACAAGGTATGGATGGGATTTCAAGAAAACAAAACTACTACATATAAGGGGTAGAGCTTTCACTTTACCAGGACGCCTGGTATTTGCTGAGAGAAGATAATAGCTTAACAATATAATACTGCTTATTAATCTAATTTTTCAGGAGATACCATATGTATAGAGTATCAAAGAAGCTTGTTCTCGCCACCAAAAGTCCGAGAAGAATAGCTTTGCTAAAGGAGCTTGGAATAGACTTTCTTGTTATTAAGCCGAGAACCTACGAGAGTATACATAGGGCTCAGCCTAGATCAATAGTCTTAGATAGTGCTAGGCGTAAAGCCTACTCAGTACTAGATAGTGTCCCATATAATGCAGTCGTAGTTGCTGCAGACACTATCATTGTAGATGACAGCAATAGAGTTTATGGTAAGCCATCAAGCCTATCAGAAGCAGCAAGAATATTAAAAATACTTAGAGGCAAGTGGCATCGTGTACTAACCGGTGTTTATATAGTTGATGTACCTGATAGGCTAGAGGACTTCTTTATCTCTGAAACAAAGGTTAAGCTAAGGAATTTCTCTGACAAGGAACTAGAGGTATACTTGTCTTCTCTAGAGTCCTTAGATAAAGCTGGTGCTTATGCTCTTCAGGGAATTGGCAGGTTTCTCGTAGAGGAAATTATTGGTGATCCATATAATGTTGTAGGTTTACCTCTATCTAAGCTTTATGAAGTATTATTAAAACATGGTATAGACCTGCTTAAGATGGCGGTGATGAAGAAAGTTGTTGGAGCCCCTTGATCCTATATCAATTATTTATTATAGACCAGATGCTCTACGGGTATGGACTTATCCAGAAATTAAGGAGAGGCTCAGCTGGTACTATGAAGTTATGAAGGATTTAAAGCCAGCAAAGTTTATCATAGCAAAACATATTGAGTCCCCCGTAAACCCATATAGAAAAGACCTTAGTATAGAGGATCTATGGAAGATCCATAGGGATCTAGAGAAGGAGTTCAGGAAGACATGGCTAAGTATAAAGAATGGAGAACAAAAACTTGGATCCAAGAGGCCTGAATATAGTTTTCTTGATGTAAAGATAGCTATTGTAAAACGTATGCTGAGAGAATGTAGTTTCTGCGAATGGAGATGTAGAGTGGATAGAACTAGTGGTAAAAAAGGTGTATGCAGATTAGATGCAACAACTTATGTGGACACATACTTCCACCATATGGGGGAGGAAGCGCCTCTTGTACCATCAGGTACAATATTTTATGGCGGATGTAATTTTAGATGTGTTTTCTGCCAAAACTGGACAATAAGTCAGGCAAATCCTTATGCAGGAATAATTGTTGATGCTCGAAAACTAGCAAGTATCCAAGAGGAACTAAGGAGGAGTGGGGCTAGAAATATAAATCATGTGGGAGGAGATCCTACTCCAAACCTTCACACTATATTAGAGAGTCTTAAATATCTTGAAATAAATGTTCCACAGCTCTGGAATAGTAACATGTATTTAACAAGAGAGGCCATGGATCTACTAAAGGATGTCATAGACATATGGCTTCCAGACTTTAAATACGGAAACAATAAGTGTGCACAGAGACTCTCAGTTATACGTAACTACTATGATATAGTTACAAGGAATCTAAAGATAGCTTATGAAAATGGTGATATGATAATAAGACACCTGGTACTACCAAGCCATATAGAGTGTTGTACAAAAAGAGTGCTTGAATGGATCTCGAAGAACACGCCTAGAGCTATAGTGAATATAATGGATCAATACAGACCCGATTATCTTGTGCTAAGAATGCCTAAGAGGTTCAAAGAAATAGCTAGAAGGCCTAGTTTAACAGAGTTGAGAAATGCATATAGCTATGCAAGAAAATATGGATTCTCTAAATGCCCGGAGGAATTATGCTTTAAAGAATAAAACTGTATAAAAACACCCACAATGGTGTAGGTACTATGGAGGCCCCTGATAATGTTAGTGAGTATTGGTTCTTAGAATTCTATAGGGTCCTTGTTACAAGAATTGATAATGAAAACTATGTATCTGTTGATGTCTATAGAGAGGAGTGGCCATGGAGTCTTGATGGTTCAACAAAGATCTGTGTAAAGGATGAAGAATATTGTCTATTATATCATGTAATCGATAGGGATCTTGTTAATAAGGTGTTTGATAAGCTTGCGGAAAACATTGTTAAGGTAGAAGCTGTTGGAGTAAAGACTAGGGACAAGCTTGAGACAGTTAATGTAAGGTACATTATTAGAGGCGAATTAAAATATAATGATATAGAGCAGCTATTTTATAATTCTTGGAAGCTTATTGGATGCAGTCCTCCTTCTATAGAAGAGTTACCCATCCAATGAAGAAAAATATTATAGTATTAATAGCTAACCTTTATAGAGAGCTACTAAGTATTTTCTATTACTTAGCTAACTATTATTTGGAGGATATATTGTAATGTCTGCTGGAATTAAGCCAAGGATTAAGGAGAAACGATGGAATATAAGTGAGGAGCAAAAACTTTATGAGCAGTGGGAGAAGGAAGGACTTTATGATTTTGTATTTAGAGAAGATGATCCAAGGGAAATTATTACAATAGATACGCCACCACCTTATGCTAGTGGTAAATGGCATGTAGGTGGAGCAGCTCATTATGCACAAATAGATATGATTGCACGGTATTTTAGGATGAAGGGATACAATGTACTAGTACCATTCTATGCTGATAGAAATGGGTTACCTGTAGAGGTTCAGGTTGAGAAAGCATATGGTGTAAACCCCCATGAAATGGCTTCTACTCCAGAAGGTAGAGAAGAATTCCTTAGGCTATGTAGAAAATTCCTAGACAAAGCAGAAGAAGAAATTGTAAAGATATGGAAGAAGCTCGGATGTAGCTTCAACTACTGGAGAAATGGGACAGATAGCCCTAAGTACAGAAGGATCACTCAATCAACATTTATAGAGCTCTATAAACGAGGCTTGATCTATGAAGCTGAAAGACCTGTAAACTGGTGCCCCAGATGTAGAACCACGCTTGCTGATGCAGAACTTGAACATAAGGATGTTGAAGGTTATTTATACTATATAAAATTCAAGATCAAGGAGACAGGGGAATACGTTGTTGTAGCAACCACTAGACCGGAAATGCTTAGATCATGTAAGGCTCTAGTATACAATCCTAGTGATGAAAGATATAAGAAGCTTGAGGGATTACATGCTATAAACCCGTTGTATGGACATGAAATGATTATCACAACTTACCCTGAAGTAAATCCAGAGTTCGGTACAGGACTTGTAATGGTTTGTAGTTATGGTGATCAAGTAGATGTAAAGATGTTTAGGGATCTAGGTCTTAAGCCCCTAGTAATAATAGATAAGTCTGGGAAAATGACTAAAGAAGCCGGGCCTCTTGCTGGACTAGGGGTTGAAGAGGCTAGGGAGAAAGCAGCTGAAATACTTAAGGAGAAGGGGCTTCTAGTTAAAAAGGAGATGATCACTCATAGTGTTCCAGTGTGTTGGAGGTGTAAAACACCTATACAGATCCTTCATACAAGAGAGTGGTTTCTAAAACAGCTCGAGTTTAAGGAGGACATGAAGAAGATTGCCTATCAGATAGAGTTTAAGCCTGAGATGCATCGAAGAAAACTTCTAGACTGGATCGAGAGTATTTCTACAGACTGGCCGATTAGTAGGGATAGATACTATGCAACAGAGGTACCTATATGGCGTTGTAGTAGATGTGGTGAAGTACTTGTACCAGAACCAGGGAAATACTATAGGCCATGGATAGACAGAGCCCCATGGGATCAATGTCCCAAGTGTGGTGCACCTAGAGAATACCTAGTAGGGGAGAAGAAGGTATTTGATACATGGTTTGATAGCAGTATCTCTGTGCTCTACGTAACAGGGTATTTAAGGAATGAAAAGTTATTCAAGAAGTCATTCAAGTATACTCTAAGACCACAGGGCCAGGACATTATTAGGACATGGCTCTACTATAGTCTTCTCCGCGTATATCAGCTTCTAGGAAAACCAGCATTTAAATGGGTTAGGATAACAGGAATGGGTCTTGACGAAAAAGGCGAGGCTATGCATAAGAGCAAAGGCAATGTAATAGACCCAGACCCGTTCCTAGAGAAATACGGTGCAGACGCCTTTAGATACTGGGCAGCCTCTGCAAGCAAACTAGGCTATGACTACAGGTTTTCAGAACAAGCACTTAGAACAGGGTCATTGTTTATGACAAAGTTATGGAATATAGCAAGATTTGTATCAGTATTCCCTGAACCAAAAGAGGGGTTTAAGCTAAGAGGGATCGATAGGGCAACTCTAGCCAAGCTAGCTATAGTGCTTAAGAAGATAGATAAAGCATATAGTGAACTAGATGTCTATGAACCAATTACAGAGATCTATCAGTTCACATGGAACTATTTTGCAAGCCATTACATAGAACTCGTCAAGACAAGGGTCTATAATAGAGAATCAACATATAGTATTGAAGAACAAAAAGGTGCATGGTATACCCTACATACTATATTAAAGGCTATACTTAGAGCACTAGCTCCAATAATGCCCTTTGTAACAGATGCTATATACCGTAGACTCTACAATGATTCTGTACATAGGCAGAAATTCCCTGAGCCGAAGAAGGAGTGGCTGAAATGGAGCCCGGAGTTGGCTGAAAAAGCTGTCCTTGTAAATTCAGCTATATGGGCTTATAAGAAGAAAAACAACATAAGGTTCACTCAACCATTACCTGGCAAGGTATATCTTCCTAGAGAACTAGAGCCTATGGCGGAAGAGCTAAAGGATCTACACCACATCGACGATCTAGGATTTTATACAGAACTACCTAGCAAAGGTGTCGATATAGGTAATGGCGTATATCTGGTGAAGTAGCTTCATAGGAGGTATAGGTTTTAGAAAGTTCTTTTCCTAAACACTTTTTCAATAGCCCATGTAAATCTCTTAGCAACGATATTAAAAGGGGGCTTCCCAGGCTTTGGTTTTACATACCCTTTCCTAATAGCTTCTAGGATTTCTTCATCAGATAGTTCATTAACTTCTATTATCGTATAAGCTACACCTATATACTCTAGTATATGAGCATCACTACTTGCAAGCCCAGGTAGACCAAGAATTTTAGCAGCCTCTACAGCCTTCTTATTAGCTCCCTTTGAAGCAGATGCATTAAACACTTCTATAGCATCCCATCCTTTATACTCATAAATCACATCACCTATACCTGATCTAAATATACTAAAAGGATGAGCCGGGACAACGAGACAGTTATTTTCATGAGCTCTATCTATAAGCTCTGGTAGTGTATTAGGTATATCCACTTCATCTAGACAATAAACCAGTACATCACCATATTGAGTTCTAATTTCGTTACCTATGATGACAACCATGGGTTCTGGAAGATTTTTAATATACTTCTTGGCTTGCACAGCACCTCTAAAACTATTATGATCAGTTATAGCTATAGCATCTAAGCCCTTATCAAGTGCTGTATACAATACCTCTACAGGACTTGCTTTCCCATCACTTACCAATGTATGTATATGGAGATCAGCCCTAATCCTCATTAACTATACGCCCCATATACTATTTTATAGTACTAGGGATAAGCCTTGGTTAAAATCATTATTGATCAAGAGAGATGCGATCTTTGTAGACTGTGCATAGACTACTGCCCAGCCTATGTTTTCAGCATAGATGATAATAAGATTGTTGTGGAAGAGAAGAACTGTATTGAATGCTATGGATGTATACCATTGTGTCCAAAGAAGGCAATAGATATTATCCCAGATTAATAATATGGCTGTAGCTCTACCCCATCATAGGGGCATCTATACTTTACTCTACGTGCATCTGCTGCACATAAGAATTTCCCACACTTAGGGCAAACGTATACATCATGATATTCTACAGCATTAAATAGATCGAGTTTCTTATTACATATAGAGCATCTAGCTGTGCTCCAACCCTTATGTCCCGGAGCATTAACTCCTTTAAGCAAGCCTATCGTCATAGCTTATTCCACCACATAAACACTTCCTGTTTCCAGTGTAAATCATATTGGTTCCCTTATAACTTTATCTCTATAAATATACTATAGAGGTGCATATGATGAATTCAGCAGTAAAGATAGCTGCTGTAGCAGATATTCATAGTCCAAGGTATCTACAACTATATCTTCAGGCACTTAGAAGGATCCATGATAAACCCGATGTTCTTATATGGGTAGGGGATATAGTTGATAAAAACAATGTTGAAGCAATAACTCCGGTGTATGAAGCAACACGTAAACATCTGGAGGAATGCCCTATAATAGCCGTCTTTGGTAACGAGGAATATCGAGGATTTGAAGAGAAGTATATAGAGAAGACCCCTGGGGTACTATGGATAAATGATGAAATACGTATATTGACTATTAACGAGATAAGAATAGGTTTTATAGGAACCCGAGGAGCTTTAGATAAACCCACTCCATGGCAACAAAAGAATATGCCGTGGCTTTTAAACTATTATAAAGAGCTTCCTCAGAGAATTATCGATCTTGCAAGGAATGCTAGAAATGATGTTGATAAGCTCGTCCTTATATCTCACTATGGAGTTACTAGAAGAAATCTAAGGGGAGAAAATCCAAGAGTGTGGCCATACCTAGCATCTACTGGGATGGAAAAAATAATTAAGACTGAATTATTTGATTTAGTAATCCATGGTCATGCACATAAGGCTTCAATTGAAAGAATAGATTTATATGGTACACCAGTATATAACGTAAGTCTTCCTGGAAGAAAGAAGATTACATTGATAAATGTTAGTGCGAGAAAAGGGTTGCTTCAATGGATTAGATAAATAGTAGTGTTTAACTTAAATAGCATCCAATAGTATTTAAAAACAATGCTTTATCTGTAACGAGGCAAGAAGATAAATGGTGTAAAAGTCTTTGACTGGATTACCTATATCTCACGATATAATGTTTAGGAGACTGCCTATAGCAACCCTTTCACTAATCATAATAAATGTGTTTGTCTATATAGCCACTCTTGTCTCACCAGATCTCCTTCTGCCTTATGCAAGAACAGATAATGATCTCTATAGGCTCTTGGGAGCTATACCAATAGCCATAGTACACGGAGAAAACCTGTGGACATTATTTACTTCAATGTTTCTCCATGGCGACTTTTACCACTTGTTTGGTAATATGCTATTCCTGTATTTCTTTGGAGGCCCTGTGGAGAATGCTATGGGTAGTAAGAGGTTTATACTATTCTATATACTGAGCGGGTTATCTGCACATTTATTCCATATACTAAGTATATCACTTATCCCATCTTCTTATTTATTAACAAACTATAGCTATAACCCATGGGCTATACCAACAATTGGTGCTTCAGGAGCTATAAGCGGGGTTATGGGAGCATACCTTCTATACTATCCTAGAGCACGGTTAAGTCTGGTATACTTTATTGCTGTAATTCCTCTATTTGTAACCCTGCCTGCGTGGGCATATTTGCTCTTATGGTTTGCTATGCAATTAGCAATGGGATTAATGGTATTAATTGGTATATCATACAGTTCTATAGCTTTCTGGGCACATATAGGAGGATTTGCTACAGGACTAGCATTAGCTCCATACTTCCTACATCCAAAGATTAAAAGGTTTATAAGAATTAAGAGATTAGCCGAAGAACATGGATTACTATTAACACCAGATGGGATTTATCAGTTTATAGAGGAAGAGGAGGAATAGAGGGTTCAATTGATAATTAATGAAGTATGGTGAACTATTTAATTTCTAAGAGTATGCTACGGTCTAAGTCCTTCATAAACTGCTAACTGGGCAACACCTGTTAGAAGAGGTATGTATTCATCAAAGATATAACCTTCCTTCCTAAGCCTTAGATCCATATTGAAGAGTGTTTTACTACCTGTTTTCGTAGCCATAAGTCCTTCCTCAATAGCTTTTCCTGCCATATCCTTTGCCCAGTTAGGGAGTCTAGGTGAGATCATGTCCAGGTAGAGCGCTATAATAGCATTGTTTGCATCCCTGTATCTTCTATAGTACTCCATAATAGTCTTTACATAGTCTAGGCTCGATTGATCCCTTGGTGTTGATACTAGGAAACCGGGCCACTTTGATGCAAGAGTATTAAATGCATCAGATAGGCTCAGTCCTTGCGCCATCGCCTGGCTATAACTTATGCCTGTATCTCTTAGGTGCTCGATCTTCTCAGAATCACCTATGCTTCTCAATGCATCCATGAATTCCCTTATATCCCTCCACCTAGTTCCCCCTATCATTATATCTAAGGCTCTACGTAGCTCCCCAGCCCTTCTAATAACACTATCTGGCTCTACATATGATAGGATCAATGCATTAGTTATGGATGGCACAATAATATCTACATAGGTATTTCTATTCCATCTATAAGCTTCCCTTATAGCTCTAGCTAGTAGCCTACCTAACCCTATAGAGTTAGCGGCTAAATCACCGCGTCTTACCTTTTCTCCGATATCCATAGCCTTAACAATATACTCCATAACACTTATGCATGAAGACATCATATTATATGCTGTAGCATCTATTCTAAGCCTATGAACCCCTCCAGGCTTTATACTAGAGTATATAGCTAGATGTGCTCCTTCCATAATAGATCTTAGAATGTTTGCAATCAATTCCTATTCCCATGGAAAGTTATTAGAGTTATACTCTATAAAGATAGTTCCCTATCAAAGACTTTTATAGAAGTAGGTATGTGAAGGAAGGAGACAATGATTAAAATGAAGATTGTTGAAAAGAAGGCTGTAAATGAAGGAAAGAGTTTATTTATTGAAATACTTGTTATTGTAACCGCATTCTTTTCTATAGTTGCTAATAACTTGATACTAGGTGTGGATACTTTATTAGCCTATATAGAGGCTGGACTAGCTATCTTAGTAGCCATTATAGTAGCAAATACTGTGTTAGCGATAGAGACACAGAATTATACAGTACTTGTTAATATAAGGGGTCTAATTATCCCAATAACTATATCATCTAGTTTTATAACAAGGGTGGCGATAATGTACCCCCATATATTAGGCCATATATTGTTTGCAGTACTAATAGCATCGATTATATCGTATCTTGCAAGCCAGTATATTAGAGGCTATGGCATAGGCTTACCTATATTAATCCCTATACTATCATCTATATCTCTTGCAGGAATAATGATCTCAGTCAATAATCTTCACCCACTCCTATCATCGCCAGTAGCATACTTTATTAGTACATTCAGTGTATTAATAGGGCTTGATATACTGAAGCTACTATTTATTACAAAGCAGTCGAGGATATTATTTGAGATCGGTGGCGGAGGATTCTTTGATATGTTATTCTTAACAGGGCCTCTTTCAACATCCATGTCGTTAGCTATAACAATGATTCTTTTAAAGTAATATCTTAGACAGGGATATCTGGAGAGGATACTGTTGAACCACGCTATTGAACTAGATGATCTGGATAGAGAGCTTATAAGAATACTTGAATTAAACTCAAGGATGAGTTATAGAAAGATTGCTGAAAGACTGAGAGTTAGCCCTGCTACAGTACTGGTTAGATTGCGCAAGCTACGGAGGAAAGGAATTATAAAGGGATTTACTGTAGATCTTGATCCCACTAAACTAGGGTATACTGCACAAGCAATAATGTTGATTAAGACAGAGCCTAAGAAGATGAAGCTTGTGGCAAACAAGCTTGCATCACTCCCCAATGCTGTAGAGATCTATGAAGTTACTGGCGAATATCATGTATTGGTGAAAATCTGGGCAGAGGATCAAAATAGTCTTGCAAAACTAATAGACTTAATATCAGGTATAGAGGGGATAAGGGATTTTAATATAGTTTATATATTAAAGGTTGTAAAAGAGGCAAGAAGCCCTCTATAACCATTATCAGAGTGAGAGCTCTTCTTCACCACCCCATGGTGGGGTTCAAACGGTTTGCTTATCATCACCTCTTAGCTTTATTAATAATGTGCTCTACAATATATTTTGCTGGATCAACTCCCGTGGCCTCCTTTAAACCTCTCCAGAGGGGGGAGGCATTTACTTCGATAATATAGTGTCTACCATCATTGTCTACTATGATGTCTACACCACTATAGTCTAGCCCTAGTACCTTGGTTGCTTTAATAGCTAGTTCATAGGCTTCAGGATCCTCTTTCTCAGAGAGCTTAACACCCTTGGCACCTCTAGCTATATTAGTTTTCCACCCCTCACTAACAACTCTCTTCATAGCAGCTATGGCTATATCCCCTACAACAAATACCCTAATATCATAGCCTGGTTTCTCAATATACTCTTGTATATAAGCTGGTTGCTTGAATGCTAGGAGACTTCGTGTAAGCCTGTAGCCTATATCAGGGTTGTTTACGAGTATACTGCCTAATCCAAGACTTCCAATAGGGGGTTTGAATACTGCTCTCTCATATTTCTGGAGAGCCCTCATTGCTGTATAGGGGTTTTCAGTAATGATAGTTCTGGGAACAGGTAAGCCTGCCTCATAGAGGTGGATAAGGCTTATCCACTTCTCCCTAGCCAGGATCATTTTTACAGGATCATTTATTACAGGTCCCTTAAAGATCTTTATTGTTTCAAGCACACCAACTCTCTTTAACAATTGTTCTATAGACATTGTATATCCTAGTCCTCTAACAATTACTGCATCTAAGTATACTGGTCTACCAGCTACACTTACATCAACTACTCCATCTCCATGTATCTCTGCATCAATGGCCTGTATTCGTTCATAGAAGCCTATATGGCCTAGATCATTGATGGTTTTTAAGAGCTCTCTAGCACTCCAGGGTGGCCTACTACTATAATGTGTTACAAGGATCCTCGTAGAATTTCCCCCCTCCAGCGAGATAGTTTGTTTTCTCATAAAATATACTTTGATACAGCATAGGCCATGGTAATTAACACAATGATCATGGATAAGGCATGATATATTGCACCAATAGAATCCCTTCCGCCAAGAATGAGGCCTGCTATAAGGCCTGCAAGTATAAACAATATACCAATAACTAGAGCTGATGCTGAATCACGTGGATCAATATGTTTTACAGAATATAATCCTATATAACTAAACAATAATATAGTAGCGATTGTTCCATAAATTATTGATTCAAAGCTATAGTTATACACTATATAGCCTGAGGCAATAAATAAGGCTATAAACACCAAGATCATGAGCTTCCTAGAATACAATAAACTAGCCATTACCCACACCATATCTCTTACTAAATCCATGTATAAAATAGTGTGTAGGAAATAAATCTAGTGGAGCAACCTAATAGCTAAGAGGATCAAATATATAGGGGATTCCAGAGGATCAGTATTCATTACAATGTCAATTACTTGTGCACCAGATAATAAAGCCTTCATCTTCTTCTCTCGAACAAGATGTTCTTCAACACTATTAGCTAGCAGCAAGATCTTTTCACCACGTCTTGGCTTAAGAAGAGATACTGGTATGTAGCTAGCGTTTTTCCCTACTTCTCTGAAAACTTCTACGAAGACGTATCCCGCTGGTTCTAGGAATCTTGTTGACGTAATGGTTATTGTATCTGCTCTACAAAGCTGATTTAATGCTTCCCCATACTTACTATAAAGTTCCCCAAGAATCTCTCTAAATCCTTCTCTAGCATTTTCTCTAAGCCTATCTATCCTAAATCCCTTTAGTCCATATGCTTCTACACCTACATAGAGTGCTAGTAATGACTCTGTTAGAGCTGTTAAGACTTCTTCCTTCATATATGGGATCTCTAGAACCCTTGTATCTCTAAGCATTGAAGAAACAGGTTCTGGAGGAGGCGGGGTTATTAATAATACGTTGCTTCCCGTAAGCCTTGCTGCATCACAGAGTCTTATTAATGCAGGATCATTCCCTGTTGTTGTAAAATATACTATTGTTGAAGGCTCTCTATAAACTAGCCTATAGTAAGCTATGGTATCAGAGTCCTGGATTACTGGCTGTTTACTAGGGTTTAGAGTTGTTATTATCCAGTATAGTATAGATGCAGCAGTATATCCTAGCCTATTATATATAAAAACTAGTTCTCCACTAGATGATTCCAGGAACTCTACTACAGGGTCCTTGTTTCTCCAAGCCCATTCCTCAGCTCTGGATACAAGCCTCCCTATATATTCTAAACCAGGGCTGTCTCTAGTGCTTTGCAACAACTACACTTCCTCTCATCAGGTTTCTCAGGCAATCTCTTAACTATCTCGGGTAAAAGCTTCCTTGCTTTTTCTGTATTCTCCTTCATAACTCTGACAACTTCCTCGGCTGTAACAGGTTTTTCAGCCCATACATCATAGTCTGTAACCATAGCTACTGTAGCATAGCAGAGCTCTGCCTCGCATGCTAGGTTAACTTCTGGTACAAGAGTCATACCTATGATATCTGCTTTGAATACTTCTTTCCAAACCCTGCTTTCAGCCCTAGTTGAAAACCTTGGGCCCTCTATACATACATAGGTTCCCCTAGGATGTATCACTAGGCCATCCACAGCCTTGGTTGCTTCAAGTATTATCTCCCTTAAGTGCTCGCAAAACGGGTCGGCCATACTTACATGAGCTACAACTCCTCCTTCAAAGAATGTTAGTTCTCTAATACCCTTAGTCATATCAATAAACTGATCTGGTAAAACAAAGTCTCCCGGCTTATAATCCCATCTCAGACTACCTACAGCAGAAAATGATATAACCCATTTAACACCTAGGCTTTTCAAAGCCCATATATTTGCACGATAGTTTATTCTATGAGGAGGGATCCTGTGTCCACGACCGTGTCTAGGCAGGAAAGCTATTCTCCTTCCCTCTAAGACTCCAGTAATAATGTTGTCGCTAGGGGCTCCATAGGGTGTATATATCTTGTGTTCCCTAACATCTTCTAACCCAGGTATATCATATAATCCACTACCACCAATAACACCTATTTCGATTGAAGCAGGGGGTTTTACAAGCATGTTCAAGCACCCCTAGCTAAATATCAGGGTGAATTATACATATTGAAGCTATAATTACTTTCTTTAAATAATAATTATGTGGCTGGATATATGGAATATTATGATAGCTTGCTTAGACAAAAATATT
This sequence comes from Desulfurococcales archaeon, assembly GCA_021163115.1. GTDB lineage: Archaea > Thermoproteota > Thermoprotei_A > Sulfolobales > Desulfurococcaceae > JAGGXK01. The sequence goes on from JAGGXK010000054.1 coordinate 34,043, forward strand.
TGATACCATACTATTCCGTCAATAGCTACTATGGTGCCAGGCTATTTCTTAAATAGATATTTCCTGCTTACTCTATCATACTCAATTACATGTTTTTCTTCTAGAATCCTTAATGCATCCTTGTAGTACCTGTCTCCTACATCTATACCATACCATTCCTTAAACTTCTCTACAATTTCTTCATAGCTCCACTCCTTCTTCCCAGTCTCCTTTGCTACATCCTCCATCATTCTTTTTATAAACTCATAGGTGTCTTCAAGCCTTGTCCATGGATACTGGAACCATGTCCAATCCTTAACTTCTATAGTATAGTAGTCTGGCTTAATCTTTGATACTGGAGAGATCCATTGTAGGGTTGCAATTTTTACTTCATCTGGGTTCCAGTTTTCTGTAACAAATTTTTTAGCAAGTATTAGTGATTCCCCTGTATCAGCTATATCGTCTACAATAAGTGCCTTCATACCCTTTAGATTGATCTTGTAGGGGAACTTAATTATAGCTCTCTCCTCCTTCTTAGCAGCCTCTGTCCAGTGCTGGCTTTGTAGTGAAACAAGATTCTCTATGTCAAGGAAATCACATATGAGGCGGGCGGCAACATAGCCTCCTCTAGCAATAGCCACTACAATATCTGGTTTATAACCAGATTCCCTAATCCTCCTAGCAAGCTCCCAAGACCAGTCAACAATTTCTTCCCAAGAAACTAGTTTAACAGGTATCCTAGGCATCCCAGGTATTCACCACAATATTAAAGGTTGTTTCAGAACAAAAACCTTACCCACCCAAGACACAATATACCCATGGGAAAGAAAATAAACAAAAACCAGAAAATATACATTACAAATCCCGAAAAACCAATAAAAACCCAATCCAACACTAAACAAGAATATAGCAAAAGCGGGGGTGCCCGAGCCTGGTCAAAGGGGTCGGGCTTAGGACCGAGAAGGGGTAGGAAACCCGATGGCGTAGGCCTGCGTGGGTTCAAATCCCACCCCCCGCACCA
>JAGGXK010000020.1 GCA_021163115.1 Desulfurococcales archaeon
AAACCGAGAGAGAAGCCAGAAGACTTAGTAGAAGAAGATAAAATTATCTCATTAGTTACTTGAGATTTTAATAAATAAAAATATTATATTAAGAACATTTATTTCCCTGCTTTTGCACGTAACTCATTAACCTGTCTAATTATTTCTTCAACCAACTCCTTTGCTGCGCCAGGGTCAAGTATTGCAGCACTAGCTGCTGCAACCTCTATACCAGCAGCTTCCCCTAATCTTTTCTTACTAGGAACATATACGTATGGAATCTTTTTCTCATCGCATAGTAGTGGTAAATGGGCTACTATTTCTGGCGGATCAACGTCTTCAGCAATCAACACGAGCTTTGCCTGACCTCTTTCCACGGCCTTAGTAGTTTCATTAGTTCCCTTTTTTATTCTACCACCTGTCTCTCTAGCCTTCTTTAACGCTTCATATGCTTTTTCAGCGAGTTCGCTTGGTACTTCAAATTTTACATAGAAAGGTTTAGACATTATTCTCATCCTCCTCCCATTCCAGTCGTCGAATCTAGTTCCCTTTACGATATAAAACAGTTTATAAATGTGATGGTTGCTTAAGAGGTAAATTACTGGTGGGCATATATTGCTCTCAATCCTGTTGAAGTATGCTCCAGTCTAGCAAAGCCATATCGATAAAACTGTATAATCTCTCCATTCACTGTTTCTAGTAATGCTTCCTCAGCATAGCCAATAAGTTTGCTAAGCGTATTACCTTCTACACGCCATATTTCTACAGGTATCATATGTTCTGGTGATACCCATTGAATTATTGGTGCATTATATTTACGTGCCGTTTCTAGGCTTGTATCAATAAATGTAGTCTCTATAACTAGTCCTCTAGAATCTACGTGCTTTGATACATACTCTATGTTAGCTAACTCCATTAATCTCATGATTTTCTTATCAAAAAGAAGCTGTAGATCGTTTTTACTTATTAATACTTCTACACAGTTATTACTTGGATATAGTTTATAGAGATGCTTCTCCTTTTTAGCAGGATGTCTCGTTATATATGCTTCAAGCACTCCAGGAACTCTCTCTATTACTATTCTGACAGGATCAATAACCACCATGAACCTACGTGCTTTTGGATCAATTATTTTCCTATTTATTGCAGCTAAGTTAGAATAGCTTATATGGGCATCAATACCTTTTATCCCGACATTCTTTATGATCTCATGTATGGTTTCTGGGACAATGCCTCTTCTTCTAAGGGCAACTAGTGTGCCAAACCTAGGATCATCATATACCATGTATCCTTCTGAGATCTTCTTTCTCATTAGGGATTTACTAAGCATAACCCCCTCCAGACTTAATCTACCAAAATGTATTGTCTCTGGATACCTCCATCCCATGTGCTGGTAAAGATACTTCTGTTTAATAGTGTTTGTCTGATGCTCCTTGGCTCTTAGTATATGTGTAACCCCCATTAAATGATCATCTATTGCTGCAGCCAAATTATATGTAGGCCAAAGGATATACTTATCACCGACAACTGGATGTGGAGTTTTACTTGTATCAATGATTCTTATTGCTACCCAGTCTCTAATACTTGGATCTGGGTGTGTTAACTCTGTCTTAATTCTTACAACAGCCTCCCCTTCCTCATAATATCCTTCAAGCATTTTATCAAATTCTTCTAAATGCCTATCTACGCTAAGGTTTCTATGAGGACATGCCTTCCCTTGATCTCTATATTTTTTAAATTCTTTCTGTGAACAAAAATCAACATATGCGCCTCCACGTCTAATTAATTCTCTTACAATATCATAGAATAGGGGGAGTCTAAGGCTTTGTATGTATTCTTCCTCCCATTTTATTCCAAGCCATCTTAGGTCATCTTTTACCTGGTTATATGCATCTGGGAAAGGCGTCTTTGTCCTTGGATCAGTGTCTTCGAAACGAAGAATCATTTTTCCCTTATACATTCTTGCATATAAGTAGCTAAGTAAAGCAGGTCTAGCATTGCCTAGATGTATCGTGAAATCAGGGTTTGGCGCAAACCTTGTTACAACCTTTCCTTCGACAGCATTAGGTAGTGGAGGAAGATGCTTTTCCTCTACTCGCCGTTTTTCTTCTAGAAGTTCTGGCCAATTAGTTCTCAGGACATGTAATTGCTGTTCAAGACTCATTTTATTTACTTCATCAATAACTTCCTTGACTATAGGAATTACCTGTTTTATCCTACTTTTTATATCGGGTTTTTCAGCTATTATCTTGGATATAACAGGACCTAGTGCAGCTTTACCATCATGTTTTACAGCATTAAGTAGTGCATGTTTTAGAATTATTTGTTTTAGCTCTTCTAACTCGTACTCGTTTGACATGTTTCTCATCCACTACTATAATCACATACCTCTCAGGCTTCTCCCACGGAAGATTAACAACCAGTGCTACTATACCAGTACAAGGGCTTTTATAAACTCTTATTTCCCCCTTCCCAGTAACTACATAGGCTATCTTATCATTTTCTTTAACTAAGGCTCCCTCGCTAATAAGTACGTATGGACTTACACCTTTTACCTCGATAATACATAGTGGTGTATTATGCTTAATGTATAGTGCATTCATTATTTTTTCTGGGTTGAATTGTGGTATAATTATTATATCTTCCTTGATCGTGGCATTTACTAAGTCAATATAGTTTAGTATATTTTCATATAATATGTGGCCAAAGAATTCTTTATCCTCATACACTTTATCTCTTATAACATATTCTTTGTCAAATAATACTATAAAGTAGTCTCCCTTCACTCCTTTTACAAAAACTTCTGGAAACTCGTATGTCACTAAGTTCATTAGTTTTCCCCGGTTATCATGTTCTGATGTTTTATAAGCATGTATTTATTTAGATCTATTCCTCGTTGTTCAAAGTATTTATAGAGATTACTTGAGAGAATAAAGGGGCTCTTCTTTAGGCTATCTATATTTGATGCACCTAATAGATAAGCGATTGCAGCAAGTTCATTGATATAGTTTGCCAGGAAAGTATCTGCTTCATTAAATCCTTTTCTTACCAGAAGCTTAAGTATAGGTAATGCTATGCCACATAGATCGGCGCCTAATACTATGTTTATGGCTGCTTTATATCCATCCCACACTCCCCCGCTTGCTATAATTACCGAGTTGGGTGCAGCCCATCTGGTCTCAATAACAGATATTGGTGTTGGTATACCCCAGTTTGCTAGTTTTTTAGCCAATAAGGCTTTATCCCTGTATCCCTTCCTTGCTGCCCGCACACCCTCTACAAGGATCCAGTTGGTTCCGCAAGCTCCAGCTACATCAAAATATCTAACCCCAAGGCCATAGAATAAGCTAGCTACCTCCATCGAAATACCGTTTCCAACCTCCTTTATTATGATTGGTACTGATAGAGTGTCAATAACTTCAACAAGTTTGTTAAGGGCTTTTTTAGTGAACCGTGTATCGCCTTCTGGCTGAATAAGCTCTTGGCCAGGATTCAAATGTATTGCAAGAGCATCTGCATCTATAGCTTCAACAATATACTCGACATCCCTTATACTTAGATCTTGTAAAGTATTTATACCTATATTGCCGATCAGCGGCACTGAAGGAGCCTTCCTTCGAACAATTCTAAATGTTTCAACAATCTCCACATCGTTCTTCTCTAACATAGCTCTTTGGCTCCCAACACCAATAGCTATTCCATGCTTTTCTGCAAGTGCTGCGAGTTTTTCATTAATCTTAAGGGATTCGGGATGACCCCCAGTTATCCCAGTTATTATTAGAGGGGCATCAAGGGTTTTGCCTAAAAATTTTATAGACAAATTAATATCTTCTAAGCTTAGTAAAGGAAAAGCCTTATGAATAACTCGTATTTGACTATAAATATCATTGCATAAACCAGGACATATTATATCCTCCTGTAGTACAACTTCAATGTGCTCTATTTTCCTAATACTTGTCTCCTCACTCAATTATAGACACCACTTCTTCAACCTACTTCAACTATTGCAAGGTATCCATTAATATCTTCTACGAGAACTTTGTTGTTAGCCGGATATATATCATGTAATATATATTGTAGGCCGTTAATAATAGCAAAGGCTTCATTAAATAGATCTAGACATTCCCTATAGTTTGTAGATGAAAGCAAACATTTAGTAATACTCAACACGGTATATCCGCCTAAGTGTATTATAGAGGTTCTTATTGCTTGCTCATCGAGCATTCGGAGGGCCTTAATTTTCTTTTTTACAAAACCATAGATTCTAACCGGTATTTCTAGATCAAGAATTATTGGTTGCTCATTATCCCTATACACAATACATTTTTTAAACGAATATGCCCTCCTTAGCCCTCTTATTATGGTATTACCTAGCCCCATAGATTCATCTATTTCATTGGCTACAAACAAAGCTTCTTCAGGATCAAGATTTAGTAATCTAAGAAGCTCTTGGGTAACAGCAACAAATAAGCCTAAACCATAGAGATTTTTACTTATCTCTATACGAACCTCTATACGGATTTTATCAAGTTCTTTTTTTAACTCGTTAACAAAGCTCTTAATGAGGTCGTGGAATGCTTCTATATAATTGTTGTCCAATTTCTCTTTATCAAGTATATTAATATAGATCTTTACTCCATCAACACCCTCTTTAAGCACATAGTATACCGATGCTGGTACTTCAATACTTGTATAAAGAACGGGGTTATTAACATCCAATGGAGTGTATAGCAATGGAAGATATGTCTTATTTATTCTTTTGATACCATGTATAGACACGTTTCTTTCACACAGCTATACCAGGGTATAGTAGAGGTACAGAGATTATTTATTTTCTACAGAAAAACCTTATTGCTGCATAACCGACTACAGCTGATCTATCTCCAGAAGTATCCCCACTTGTAGCATATTTAAGTAGTTTAGCTCCAGCCTTTTCCTTACAAACTAATAATGAATACTCCATTAATGTCATTATACCACCAGGCCCGCATGCTGTAACGTTTAGAGTTTGCATTGTATTGTAGAACTTTTTCAGATCAAGCTCTTCTATTGCTTTAATTGTTTCAAGATCTTTTTTAACCACTATATCATGTGGCTCATAGTGAGTAAAGTCACTGCTAGCAATCAAAACTATATCTCTCTTAAGCACTGCTATAGAATCAAATATTGATCTTGCTAGATCCTTTGCAACCTCTGGTGTTTGGAGAGCCATTGCAATAGGCACTATTTTAAAGTCATTATCATACAGGAACTGGAGGAATGGTAGCTGAACCTCTATAGAGTGTTCTTCAATATGTGCACGGTAATCTAGTTCAGCATAATTACTATTATTTACAATGGCTCGAGCAAGTTCTTCATCTACTTCTATTTCACCAAAAGGTGTAGCCCACTTCCCTTTTGGATAAACTGATAGAAGTGCGCCATATCCAGTATGATTTGGGCCAATAATTATAAACGTATCAGGCTTACCCTCTTGAGCTAAATAGTAATATGAATGAGCTGCAACGGGTCCGCTATATATATAGCCTGCATGAGGTACAACAAATCCTAAACTCTCCTTCTTCCGCTCTCTAGAGATCTCGGGGAGCTTGCCTGGACCTATCGGGTGTTTAAATAAAGATGTTATTGTTTCACGAAGCTCATCTGGATCCATGGGATAAAAATAACCTGCAACAGCAGGGCTTCGGATCTCTAGGAAAAACTCCATTACATCACCTCTCTATTCTTGTTTCAAAAGCACTGGGCGGCTCTGGAAGATCACTATCTGGTGATAAAACCCCCCTCTCCCTAAGTACTTGGCGTGTTAGAAGCCAATATATTAATGCCAAGCTTTTCCTACCCTTGTTATTAGCTGGTATGATCAAGTCTATGTATTCAGTCCTATTATCTGTATCAGCTAGTGCTACTACAGGTATACCTATTTCAGCAGCCTCCTTTAATGCTTGAGAATCAGCCCTTGGATCAGTTATAACCAGTATATCTGGTTCAAAATATATCTTAAGTGAGGGATTGGTAAATGTACCTGGCAAGAACCTCTCTGTAAACGGTTTACATCCAACATATGTACAGAATTTACGCACTGGCTGGTGTCCATATTGTCTAACGGAAACTACAGCGATTTTTGAAGGTTCGTATCGTGATAGAAACTTGGCTGCAACCCTTATTCTTCGATCAATTTTTCTTATATCAAGTATATATAAGCCATCATTTCTAACTCTATAAACAAACTGGCTCATATACTTAGTACATATATGAGTGCCGATATGAGTACCAGCAGCCAAATAGTCTTCGAGGGGTATTAGCAGCTCTATTCCCTTCTTAGTCTCCTCTGTAACCTCCCTCCTTTCACCAGGTTTTACTGTATTTTGTTCAGGGTTTTTCTCAGACATCTCTTCTCCACCTACAGGTTATACATGATATAGATTATAGTTTATTTAGGATATCTTGGGGAAATTAAGTATCTCATACGATAATTCTGCATGGGAAAGAAACATTCTTCTACAGCAATATCTTTTTACACCTAGATCGTCTAACACCTTTGCTGGATCTTCCCCTGCTTCAACGCGTCTCTTAAATTCATCCCATAGATGAGCAATGGGGGCGCCGCATGTAAAGCATCTTACTGGAATAATCATGAGGGATCACCTATATGATTTCTGCCATCTTCTTCTCGCAGAGTATCTCATGTATTTCTCAGGTTCTGTTCTTCGCGGATCACCTGATAACATAAATCGGTCATAGTCATTGAGTATGCGTTTTAATTCCTCGTTATCGTCTGCATATCTTAATAGTCCTCGTGCAATAGCCATTCTTACGGCATCAGCTTGGCTCATATATCCTCCTCCCTTTACATTAACTTTTATATCAACTTGCTGCCATAGATCTCCTACAAGGACCAATGGTTCAAACATTTTTAGTTTAGCAAGCTCTATGGGCCATATCTCTAGGGGGACACCATTGATCCATATTCTTCCCTTTCCAGGCTTTATTATGGCTCTAGCAATACTTGTTTTTCTTTTACCAGTAGCTATAACGATCTTTGCTTGCCCCTTACTTGCCTTGCCCAACATACGCACCTCTCCATCCTAGGTGTTTAGAAAGCTCTAGGAGTGTTATAAACTTGCTTTGAAGTCTAGAGGCATCAGCTTCTCTAAATCTGATAAACTCTTTTTCCTTCTTTATGAGATCCTCTGGAACGCCTATGTATACACGAAGTCTTTTGTAGGCATTACGCCCTTTAGGCTTTTCTATAGGCAACATTCCTCTAATAGTTCTCTTTAAGATCCTATCAGGAGCTTTAGGCCTTCTTATTCCTCCTTTATATGGATTTCTAAGAGTTCTCACTCTCTCAAGAAGCTTGTAACCCATTATAACCCTCTTGGGCTCACCACTAACAACAGCTTTTTCTGCATTAACAATAATAACTTTGTAGCCTTCCAATAATTTTTTAGCTACAATACTTGAGAGCCTCCCGAGTATCTGATTGGTTGCATCTACTATAATTGTCTTAGGAGTTCCTTGCTTACTCATATTTTATCACCCTATGATCTTTACATTAGAGCCTCTTGGATTCTCCTTAACAAGGTCAAGAATAAACAATGGTTTTCCACCAGCAGATTTTATTTTCTCCAGAGCTTTCTTGGTAAAGCCTACTGCTGCTACAGTAACGCTATGATCCAGTATCCCTGCACCTAAAACTTTTCCGGGAACAACAACTATATCGCCTTGCTTAGTGTATCTATTTATTCTACTAATATTCACAGCAATTCTTTGACGCCTAGGTTTTTCAAGATACTCGGCTACAGCGGACCATATACTAGCATTGTATTCCTTAGCTGTTTTCCTAAGTAACCTAATCATTTTCCTTAATACAATATTGGTGGGGCCAGTTCTTTTCACTTCACAACACCTGCTTCCCGTAGTTTTTCAAGTAATTCATCCAGTTTTGACTCAAGAATACGAGATGACTCTATAAGTATCCTTTTTGGTGAAAGAGCTCCCGTGGACTCAATAATAAGTATGTATTCATTTTTCTTCCATCCAACTTTGATAGCTCTAGCGGGGCATTCAAGCTCACATACTCTGCATAAAATACATTCTTCAAGCTTATTCTTTTGTACAACAACCCCCTTATCAGTTTGTTTAAAGATCCCCTTAGGACACCCATCAATACAGTGGGTACAGTCCTTCATACATTTGTTATAATCAATGTTTATATCTGCTATATATCTGTGAGCTGCCACGGAAACCGGGCTCCATTTTGCATGCTCTTTTCCACGCCCTAAACGTGCATAGGCTTCAAGCCTTATCTCCTGACCCGGGCCAAGGATCAGCAGAGGAATTGTATCATATACTGGTCTTACATCAGGATCTCCTGTACGAAGCTCTTTACTATATACTATAATAGGTTTAGAGTTTTCAGGAGGATTACTTACTTCCAGGTCGAATTTAACAAAACAATCCTCAGTAAAAATAGCTTCTTCAGCCGCCTCCTTGCATTCCTCAGGAGGCCTGTATTTTTCGAGAGCCTCCTCGCTAGTTAGAGGAATTAATCCTATTCTATGAGCTACTATTTCATCATAGAATACACTAGAGTTCACAGTAAATACAACAGAGTCAACCGCCATTACAGGGACTTCACTTATTGAACACCGACGAATGGCATTAAGTATATGAAGTGGGATATCCTTTATTTTTAATTTTACATAAAAAGGTTTTTGCTCTAAAACCTCTATATTCAATCCCATATCACCACAGTCTTCTTCTTTAGACTCTTCTCCCACGTCTCCCTCCAGGCCTACGTGTCGTGTCATGTGGTATTGGTGTTACATCCTCAATTCTCCCAATGATGAACCCTGTTCTAGCAAGTGCTCTAATTGCCGCCTGTGCTCCTGGTCCAGGCGTTTTAGGACCATGGCCTCCAGGTGCTCTAACTTTTATATGAAGTGCAGTTATACCTTTTTCCATGGCTTGAGATGCGGCTCGGCTTGCTGCAAGCATTGCAGCATATGGACTGGGTTTTTCTCTATCAGCTTTAACAACCATTCCCCCACTAGCTCTACTAACAGTTTCTGCTCCAGTTAGATCTGTTATGTGGACTATAGTGTTATTTGGGGAACTATAGATGTGCGCCACTCCCCATTTCAGTTCACGACCAAAGAAGGCCAATCTATTACACCTCCTCTTGAGCTAGTTTTTTGAACGGACTTGTTGGCGCATAGCCTATAAGATCTTCTTCATCCCTTCTTACAATGTATCCTGGTGCAGTAACTCTTCTCCCGCCAATAGCTATATGTCCATGGACTATAAGTTGTCTAGCCTGGTATATTGTACGTGCAAGGCCTTTACGATATACAAGTGTCTGAAGCCTTCTCTCAAGAAGATCTTCTACAGTTAATGAAAGTACATCGTCAAGTGTAGCATTTTCAGGAAGTAAGCCAAGAATGTATAATCGGTGAAGAAGAGCTTTCTCCACCTGCTCACGTACTTCAGCAGGGAGAGCAAGTATTGATCTTGCTTGATGCCTAAACCTCCTAACAATAGTTTTAGCGATCCACAGCTCTCTCTTATTTCTTAAACCATATTCTCCTAGAAGCTTCATTTCTTCAATTAATGCTTCCCTCCTCCATGGATGCCGGGGGGCTTCCCATTTCTTCCTAGGTTTACGTGGATCACCCATTTATCGCCACCCTTACTTCCTCCTCTTAGTAACACCTACGGTTATACCTGTTCTACCTGTTGTACGTGTTCTTTGTCCTCGAACTTTTAATCCAAGAGCATGTCTTATACCACGATAGCTCTTAATCTTCTTCTCTCTCTCAATATCTTGTTTTACATAAAATATCAATTCAGCGCCAATTAAGTGGATATCCTTACCAGTCTCATAGTCTTTTCTTCTATTAAGCATCCAACTAGGTATTCCATATTCCCATGGACTCCTAATTAGATCTTCGATCTTCTTTATTTCGGAATCAGTTAGATATCCTACTCTCTTCTCAGGATCTATTCCAAGTATACGGCACATTGTATAAGCTAGATTTATTCCAATACCCTTTATTTCTGCCAGACCATAAACAGTTTTAAGACTACCATCAATATCAGTACTAGCTATACGCACTATGTATCTAAACCCTGCCTCACTCAACCCACTGCATCACCCATTATCCTACTCTACTACCCTCCCAAATTGAAGCACCTTAGGAAACCTATCTAAAAACCTATTATAAGTCTATCTACTCCAGATATGCTGTATAACACCTAATCAAAATAACTCCTTATAAGCTATACCAACATTACTTTAATACTATATACAGGAGAATTGTATCTAATAAAGCTGATCTAAAGGGCGGATAGCTCGATGGAATGCTTCCTAAAACCTGCTTCGCCATTAATGATGAAGGGAGTAAAGGCTGTCTACCAATGTATAGACATAGATTATCATATAAACGATCTCGATGACTTAAAGAACATAGTATATGATATAAAGAGTGGGCTTGAGAAACAAACTCAAATAAAAATATGT
>JAGGXK010000073.1 GCA_021163115.1 Desulfurococcales archaeon
AATTATCACTATGGGCTTATCGCAGGATCCAATTATACATACACTATAAAGCACTAATAGAGGGAGTACCTATAGTTTATGTTAACCCGAAGAACACATCTAAAGCCTCACCTATGGGAGGTAAACTTACGTTCATCAATTATAGATGGGTTAGGTTACCTAGTGGTCATATTATTACTAGGGATATTGTTGCATCGTGGAATCTAGCATTAAGAGGGTTTAAGCTCTTTACCCGAGATGTGGGGCTCTGTGGTTACGTTAAGGCCTCGAAAGCCCCTGACCAGATGCAAACCCAAGAAGGGATGAAGGGGAAGCCCGTACAAGTTTTCAGAATACCCTTAGTTTTCAAAAGATAAAGCACGGGCAACCACAATAGAATCTATAATATTTATGCCTAAAGGCAAGATGGTATATGTTTTACAGGGTCATCCATGCCAGAACAGTTTTATTGAAATTAAATGAGCTATTCTAAAACCATTAACTTATAGAATCATGGATAAAATATTAATTAATTATAAATACATAGTGATTACTTGGTAGAGAGAATGCCAGGTGCTCAAGCCATAATTCTTATTCAGACTGATATAGGTATGGAGACTAAGGTAAGAGATAAACTACTTAAGATCCCTGAGGTTAAGGCTGTATATATAGTATATGGTATATATGATATAGTAACAATAATTGAAGCAGATAGTCTTGAGAGAATACGTAAAGTTATACTTGAACAAATTAGGGCTATGAGCGGTATCCGGACAACAACCACCATGGTTGTTGTTGAGGGTAAAGTGAGGAGTATAAAGTAATTAAAGATACTAGCCCATTAACTTAGAAGAGATTATGCTGTAATTAAAAGTCTTAGAGCTAACTTGTTGTAATACCCTAAATCCCAGCTGGGGCTGTAGAAATGATGCGTAGTGTGTGTAGTAATAGTATCTACGTAGTTGAAAAATTTATTAGATCAATCGATCAAGGATACAGTCCCTCCATAGATGAAGTGCTAGAGATTAGCAGGCTTTTTGGTGAAAGAACTAAGAAAGTTGATGTTGTTTATTCAAGATATCTTGATGTTTTTAGTAAGCTTATCCAGAAGAATTGTGCATACACAGATAAAGGGGATCTATGTATTTATTCATGGAATCCCCGAGCATATATAAGATATTATCCGTTAAGCATTGATGCTACAGGCACTATTTTGTTAATTACTGGTGATAGAATAGAGCTTGTAGCATATCCTATTCACAGGAGCCATGATATTGAGGGTCATAGGGTAAGGATTTATAAGCCTAGTGAAAAAGCTATTGTTGAGATAAGCCGTAGGATTGATGGGTATCATATAACCTTCTATTATAATCCATTGTTGAAGAAATGGGTTCCTGCTACAAGGTATGTATTACATAATATGAGGTATATGGGTAAACGGTTTATTGTAGAGAACCTAGACGAGATCATTAATCCATACTGCTTCATAGCAGATAAAATAGCTAGTGAGCAAGGCCTATATGATAAATTTAAGGGATTTAATGGTTGGACATTCAGCTTTGTTCTTAAACCACCTGAACCAGCTATATTAAAGCCTAATGTAGAGTTATATGATCCAAGTGATTTCAAGCTATACCTAGTTAGTGCTAGGAAGCCTGATGGTACATTATTAACTATAAGTGATTCAGGGGAGCTTCTTAAGTGGGATACTGTTCCTTTAGAACATGTTATAGATGATGATCATGTTTTTGAAGAACTTGTAGAGAAGGCTAGACACGATCTACATATCCGAAGTATATTTATCCGCTACATAGACGATGATCATTGCAGACCATATACTGTGGAAGTAAAGTCAAAACTTTATCCAGAAGCCATGGCTGTAAAATACATGTCCAGCCCTAAATCCCTTATACTATTAGCAAGCCACGGATTAGGCGAAGAAGCTGTAAGTCTTTTAACAAGCTTCGGTGATATTAGAGCTGTTGGGAAAGAGATTATTGATATGTATGAAGAGCTATATCAACATGTTTCAACTAATATTGACTCAGATATTGTTGAACAAGTACTCAGGGAACTCGATATATACAGTAAATTGAAGGGAGAGCTTACTAGAGCTAGGAGGAAGGGTGGTGTAGGGAGGTTTGTTAGAAAATTATCTATACTATTATCTGGTGAGACAATCTATGAAGCCAGAGATAACATAAAGAAAGCAATTGAGTTGTTTAGAAAACTAGGTGGTTCTAGTAGGTAAGTAGTTTTAACACCAATAGATCATGGCCTAGTATATACAATATAAATATAGTTAATATGTAAAGCACTAACAGTATATCAACTAGCCTAAACCCCGGTTTATCAACCCAAGTCTTCTCTCTTCTAGGATATTTTATGTAGAGTGCCTCAGCTAAATAGGTTGATGTATTTATAGTGTATACTAGGAGAGGTATTGGTAGAAGCATGAGTATCTTAAACCTACTCCTCACCCCCCTTCCATGGGCAGCATCTATGGCTTCACTTAATGCATAGCTTAGGAGTTGGAGAAACCTATACACGTAGAGATGACTATATGCAATCAACGGTGGAACCCCTATCTTGTAGAGCATGTATGCTGTATGCTGGGGCTTAGGTGAAGCAAAAGCTGTTGTTGCAGCAAGCGCTATTGTTGCTATTCTAAGCGTGGTAACAGCTGCATCCCATAATCCATATAATAAGAATAATATAAGGAAGGAGGGTAGTGCAACCCATAGAAGCAGTATTGTAAGCTTCCTCGCGATCCCTAGATAAATAGATATAGCTATTGATGCTACAAGTACAAAGAACCCCATACCAGAGTATATCATGTAGAAGGACCATACCAGATATACCATTGATACTAAAGGATTAACATAGTGTTTACTAGCTAAGACATTCTTCAGCACACCTAATCCTCCTCCCAAGAGCTTCTCCAACTAGTACAGCTGGTGGCAATGGAAAACCTATCTTTTCAAGAATCCTGGAATAGAACACATTAAACACATGATCATATACAAGGATCTCTCCCTTATGCATTACAGCAACATAGTCTGAAACCCTTAGTATAAAATCCAGATCATGGCTTGCAATAATAACTGGTTTTCCAAGACCCCATAGTATTGATGCAAGTTTTCCCTTCTCAAAATAGTCAAGACCAGTTGTAGGCTCATCAAGTAAGACCAGATCAGGATCCCATATAAGCGTTAAAGCTATTGATAAGAGCCTTGCCTCTCCCATAGATATACGGTAAGGAGATTTATCAGCCAGCCTCTCAAGCCCATAAGCTCTAAGAAGTTCCAGCGGATCACCTTTCTTACCGGCAATCTTGTATGCAAGCTCTACCTCTTCCCTAACTGTTGAGCGATAAAAGCTATAGTAGGGGTTCTGCCAGGAAGCCCCGATCCTCTTAGGGGTTTTAACTACTCCTTTATCAGGCTTTATTGAGCCAGCAATTATTTTTAGTAAAGTTGTCTTGCCAGCACCATTAGGCCCTATGATAGCTAGTATTCCCTTACTATGAGTTAAGGAGACATTTCTAATAATGTCTTTATACCATATGTTCTCTAGAACCAACATATCTAATAAACTCCCTCCAACTCCTTAGCCCATATCTTATGTAGATCGGTTTAGGTATATGGTTGGGGGTATTTCTTAGCACTTCCACAGGATCTCCTTGGGAAATGATTCTTCCCTTATCAACAACTATCACTTTATCAGCCCACTCGATAAGATAGTCAACTCTATGTTCAGCTATAACAATAGCTTTTAGATCAAGCTTATCCAATAATTTAAGTAATGATACTGCTGATGGTGGATCAAGAAATGCAAAGGGTTCATCAAGCAGTAGTATATCTGGTTTATTTAATAATATACTTGCAAGAGCTACTCTCTGCCTCTCACCTATAGACAAGGTATCTACTCTACGGTCAAGCAAGTGCTTTATACCCAGCTGGTCAGCGATCTCAATGGTTTTTTGTAAAACCTTGGATGGGCTGTAGCCCTGGTTTTCAAGGATGTAGTAGAGCTCTTCCCTAACAAAAGGCATTAAAATGAATGCATCAAAGTTCTGGGGAACATAGCCTACTCGCCCACTTATTTCTACATTCCCCTTTAACTCACCACCATAGATCTCGGGTATAAGTCCAGCCATTATTCTAAGCAGAGTCGTCTTGCCACTCCCCGTTCTTCCAACTACTAAGGTTTTTCCATGAGTTATCTCAAGTGATATATCCTTAAGAATCCATGGATCCCCCGGCCTGTATCTGTAATGTATATTTGTCAATTTTATAGACGCCATACAGCATCAACGGCCTCTGCCAGTTCTTCAACAACTTTTCTTTCCCAACTCCATAATCCACAGTTATCTTTTAGTTTTTCACCATAGTATGCATTGCCTATGAATAACAATGATTTATCAATAGCTTTGTAGAGCAGCTCTGGATCGCCTTTATGAAGGTATATTGTTAGATCATTTATTACAAGCACTGGTGTAGGTTTAGACAAGTATTCTATAATTAAAGGCCTTATATAACTAGCATTTAGTTCTGCATATCTCCATACCTCTTCACAGCATTTACCCATAAGCCTTGGTGCATAGACTCTAGCCGGCCTTAGTAGTCTGACTCCTTTTCTAACATTCATTAATATCCCTACGCCTCTATAGGAGGGAGCCATATCTATTACAGTAATCTTGTCTGCAAGCCCTAGATCAGCTAGTGTGTTCACCAGCCTACTTGTTATCCATGTCTTCCCTGTTCCAGACTCACCAATTATTAGTAGTTTAAATGAGCCCTGTTTTTCTAAGTATCTTGATTGCAGTGTATCCAATTAGGGTCCCTATACCAGTGCTAAACAGCCATCCAAGCCATATAATAGTTAGGGCGGCCTGCCATTTAGCTGCATCCCCTACAAGTGGTGCAAACAGGTAGTATGCTAGGAGAAAACCAATAACAGCTGTGCCAAGAGGCTCGGTAAAGGCTGCATAATCTATTTTCAAGCCCCTCTTCCTAAACAGGTAGGCAGTGAGGCCTACAAGGAATGCACCAGGTATACTGCCTGGTATAGCATATATTGTCCCTAGTCCAAGGGAGATCCTTATAACACTAATAAGTACAGCAATAAAGATAGCCCAAACAGGACCAAGTAAAACACCAGATACTACATTAATGAAATGCTGTCCCGGGAAAGCCTTGGTAGGAGGTATGGGTATATATAGTGGAGAAATAGCCACACCTAGAGCAGCAAGCCCTATTGATAGAGCAAATCTTTTAATAAACCCCATGCTCTTCTCCATGACCTATCACATCAATGATAGAATATAATTAACTTGATTATAAATATATTTATAACCAGGTTATAATTCCCAAACGGTCCCGGTCAATTACAGTATTCCTGTAAGTATACCTCTCTTGATCAAACTTTCTGAATTAGATTTTAACACTATATGTAATACATTTTACACACTGTATTGATTATACTACTGATTCTTGAGATGATATTTATTGTCTTTGAGAAAATACTTATATAGGCTTGTAATAAAGTAGTTATTAGGAAATAGTGGGACATTTGTGGGAGCGTGATTTTGTTATGCCACGTAAAATAATTGATCTAACCATGGATTTAAAAACTAATGCACCAGTATTCCCTGGGTATCCAATACCTATAGTACATAGATGGACCAGTATTGAAGAGCATGGATATTACTCTAATCTACTAATGTTTGTTGAACACACCGGGACTCATGTAGATTCGCCAGCACATTTCATCAAGGATGCACCAACAATTGATAAGGTGTCTCTTGAGAGGTTTATGGGGAAGGGTGTTGTAATTGATGTAACAGGTCTTGCTCCTAAGGCAGCTATTACTGCAGAGATTATTGAGTCTAAGCTCAAGGGGCTTAGAGTAGAGATTGGGCCTGGATGGATTGTATTGTTCTATACAGGCTATGATACCAAGGCTGGTACACCAGAATGGTTTAACCACCCAGGTCTTGATGAGTCTGGTGCAAAATACTTAGCTGAAAAGAATATCAACGCTGTAGGCATTGATGCCCCAAGTATTGACCAAGCCCCATTCCCTGGACATAAGATCCTTCTACCAAAGGGTATTGTAATTTATGAAAACCTCACTAATCTCAAGAAGCTCTTAGAGAAACCAGGGTTCCAGTTCATAGGTATTCCATTAAAGATAATCAATGGTTCTGCAAGCCCTGTAAGAGCAATAGCTATTGTTGAGGAGTAAATAGAGGGGGAGCAATGTCTGCAACAACAATCTATTCAAGGCTTTCGGAACAACTAGAGCCTGAGGGTGCATTTGTATATCTTGACTTAGCCAGACAGGCTATGGAGAAGGGTATTAAAGTAATAAGTTTTGGTATAGGTCAGCCAGACTTTGTTCCCCCAAGAGAGTTTCTTGATAAGGTTAAGGAGGCTATAGATAAGAACTTTATACGCTATATATCACCTCTTGGTCTTCCGGAGCTTAGAGCAAAGATCGCGGAGTATCTAAACAACAAGTATGGAGCTGATGTAAAGCCTGAAGAGGTAGCAGTTACTGTTGGTGCGAAGGCAGCTGTATTCATGTCTATAGTATTGTTGACAAGGATGGGGGACGAGGTAGTTGTACCTGATCCAGGGTTCCCTACATATGAGTGTGTTGTAAGATATGCTGGTGGTAGACCAGTATTCTCTATTCTTAAGGAAGAAAACGAGTTCAGAATGGTTCCAGATGATATAGAGAAGCTTTTAACCAAGAATACTAGAGGCATCATAGTTAACTCCCCCCATAACCCAACAGGTTCAGCACTAGATAAAGATGATGTAGAGGGTCTTATGGAACTTGCTAGGAGGAGGAACCTCTTCATAATTTCTGACGAGATCTATGAAGACTATGTTTATGAAGGAAAACACTATAGCTTCCTATCATTCCCTGATTGGAGGGATCATGTAATCTATATAAGTGGCTTATCAAAGACATGGGCTGTACCGGGCTTCCGTTTCGGAATACTAGTTGCTAGGAAGGAGGTTATTAACAAGATAGAGCTCCTTGCAACCAATATCTATAGTTGTCCACCAGCACCATTCCAGTATGCAGCATTAAAGGCTTTTGAAATAGGCATTGAATGGTTCAATGAGGTTAGAGAAGATTATCGAAAGAGAAGAGATACCGTACTAGAAGAGTTAAGTAAACTGCCTGGAGTTAAAGCTGTTAAGCCGCGTGGAGCATTCTATGTATTCCCTAATGTAAAACAGCTTACCAACATACTTGGCTATAAGAATGTTGATGAACTATCAAGAGCTATGTTGTTTGAAGCTGGTGTATTGATGCTGCCTGGTACAGCATTCCCACTATATGGTGGAGAAGGATTTATGAGAATATCATATGTCCTACCTGTTGAGACTATCCGTAAGGGTTTTGAAAAGATCAGAATTTGGCTCGAAAGCAGGCTTGAAGGTGAGAATAAGTAATGTCTAAGTCCTTGTTCTATGGTGTTATAACACCCTTCATAACACCGTTTAAAGAGGATCTAAGTATAGACATAGAAGCTGTTAAATGGCTTGCCCGCTATCAAGTTGCAAAAGGCGTTCACGGCATATTCCCTAACTCTACTACTGGAGAGTTTGTTCATTTAAAGAAAGAGGAGAGTATAGAGATAACAAAGACTGTGCTTGAAGAAGTTGGTGGTAAGGTATGGATTATACCAGGTATTAGCAGTAACTGTACAGAACACTCCATCGAACTTGGAAGAATATTCAGGGATCTAGGTGTTGATGGAGTTATTATAACACCTCCATTCTTCTTTAAAGTGTCTGGTGAAAGATTAAGGCTTCATTTTTCAGAAGTAGCTGAAAAAGTTGATCTCCCAATAATAGTCTATAACATACCATCAACAACAGGTATAAACATACCTGTAGACCTGTACGTGGAGCTAGCCAAGGAATACAGCAATATTGCTGGAGCAAAAGTAACCTATGACAACCTAGCATACTTTAGAAGACTTATAACAAATGTGAAGACCATTAGAAAAGACTTCTCAGTACTAACAGGTATAGACTATCTACTACTACCAGTCCTAATGATGGGTGGTGATGGAGGCATAATGGCTCTAGCAAATGTAGCACCACAAATACATAGAGCAGTATATGATGCATGGATCCAGGGCAATCTGATCAAAGCGTATGAGGAATACAAGAAACTATTAAAGCTAGTAGAGATCTACGATATAGCCACATCATTCCCAACATCAGTAAAAACATCACTAAAAGTACTAGGAGCCCCAGTAAAACCCTACGTAAGACCACCACTAACACCAGAACCCCCTGAAAACGAGGAGAAAATAAAAACAGTACTAGAAGAACTTGGAATAAAAATATAAATAACAAATTATTTTTTACCATGACCTAAAGCATATACCCATAGGAACATCAAAAGTATACCCACTATCAGTAGTATACCTTAACTGAGCAATCCTCACATAGATCTTCTCAGCCACATCATATCCTATACCATGCTTTTCACCATAATTTAATAATTCCCCGAATATAAATAATTCAGCAGACTCACCCCATGAAAGAGAGACAGCAAGGTTTTCCGTAAGGAATTTAAACTTTGCTGGGACCAGTGAAGCAAGCAAGGCCCCTGATATACATATCTCCATATCAACATCGTACTGATCCATATAGTTAAATATATCAGGGAACTCTATATCCTCACCAACACCTAGCCAACCATCCTCCAGATCCGTGCCAGGTGTTTCTAATACTTGTTCTTGAGTACCATTAAGAAAGTACTCCTTATACCAGCTGGGCAGTTCACTCTCTGATACACCATGTTCTATGTGGTCATCTTCAATATACACATCGTTGATCTCCATCTGGATCCACTCATAGCCGGTATAGTATTCATCGCTACAATAAGCTCCACAACAATACATCATCTTCTCCTTATAAAACTCTACAACAGGTCGTGTTAGAATCCATACATATATCTTATCTCCTGGTGCCAGAGAGAAGGTGGCAGTCATTCTACCATACTTCCTTACTGTATATCCTCCAAACATTATCTTACCATCTAGCCCTCCTGAGGGATCTCCTGAATTGATCTTATTTTCTATCTCATACCCTATACCAAGAGATGGCTTAAACTCTATACCGTACCACATGGTTTCAGTTAAGTATATTGTGATACTACCTGTAAGAAATCCACTTATGCTGTAGTCATTGTATACATAGAGTATTGGTGTTTTCAAGTAATTTATGCCATTACGTACTACTATGTCGTCGCCAAATATGTCTGGGTTTGTATCTGGTGAAACACTCCATTGGAGCTCCCATACGGGAACCCATTCACAGACATCTCCATCCATTGGCATAGCATTACCTAGTTCTTTCTCTGCCAGGTCTATATCCTTTTGAGTAATCTTAAGTACGAGTTCTTTCCTAAACCCCTTTTCTAGGATAACATCAATTGGTTTATATGGTATAAAGTGAATAGCTCTTTTCACTATCCTATGGCTAGTACTATTTATAACCCATAATGCAATTTGTAGTGCAGAAGAGCTATGCTCATAATCTTCTCCTCTCATTTTCATTACTTGGATCCATTTTCGGGATATGTTCTGCAGGATTCTATTCCTTAAGGAAATTTTTAGATGGTTTTCCTCTAGTCTCCCTCTAAACAATTCTATACTCTTATTATATCCAGGAGCTGGGAGTATCCATAACTGGGCATATACCTTAATGTCTTCTTTTATACTGCTACCTTTCTCATTAACTACGCTAACAGTTATAGTAATATCATTTGGGCTATCCTGTACCAGGACTGAAGTTAAACCATAGTAAATCGATGACATAGCTATTATTGCTAAAACAATGATCGAGAAAAACAGTCTATATTTATGAGGATCCACCCTCCCACCTAATAACTTATTTTACCAGGGTATTATTTAAAAAAATGGTGATAAACTAGAGAATTATTTGGAGAAAAGCATAAATACTGTAACATATCCTCTGTTATGAATATTTTTAGGAAATATCTATTTCCAGGGATCCATTATATGGTTGGATATGGAAGTGTTATTGTTCTTGAGGTGATTGGGTTGGATAGGGGTGTTTATGAGGGTTTATTGGTTGCGGGTGTTATGCTTGTTGTTATTGGTTTGTTTATTATTTTACAGACTAGTAGCGCTATATCATATTATTCATCTACTATTGAGATACCCTACTATGAGTTTCATAAGATATTGCCTGGCAACTATAGTGAGGTAAAGATGGATTATATTATTGTGGCTAAGCACCAGAATATATTGTTGGATAGCAGGGATTTTACAAGTCTTGGCGAAGTAAATGTCTCAAGAACATTGGATAGATTAAATGGTGATTGTATACCAGAGAATGTTATACAAATAATTATTGGTGCAGAGGCTAATACTAGTGACTGGCATCTTGTTCTTAGAATAATGGGTTATAAGGATAATGAATGGGTTGTTATAGCTGAGAGAAAATATGATACTAAGCCTATAACTACTACAATGGTTGCAACAATTTCAACAATAACCTATGGTTTATCTACTGGTGATGAAACAGGCTTTATAGAAAGAGGTGATAGCATTCCTGTAAATATACTGGATTACGAGAAGATTGCTGTAGAGGTAAAGCCCTCGGTTAAGGCTATTTTAAGAATGTTTGATGTAAACATACCTGTAAAGTGCAGAATTAACTATACCATAGATTACCCAATGCTTGATGTAAGTACCCATACAAAATTCTATACCATTACAGTACCTTACCCTATGTATTACCGAGAACTAGTATGGGGTCTACTGGCTTCAATAATAGGTCTAACACTAATGAATATAAGTATATACTTAGCAGTTGTAAGTAGGAAGAGATAGTGTTTTTAGTAATATTAGTATGTGTATGAGTTAAAAAATGTTTTATTGTTTAATACTTAAGCGGTATTCCAAGATGTAGCAGCTCAAGTGCTACATCTTCAAGATCTAGCTCCTTAAGCTTTCTTACAGTTGGCAAACCTGTTTCCTTATCCCATCCCATTGATTCATAGTATTCATCAAGAATTACCTTTAGGTTTACAACCTGTCCTTTGCCTCTTCCATCTGGTGCTGGTTCTTTTAGGAATCTCTCAGGGATTGTATCATCTTTTCTTGTAAATCCTTCTCTTGCATTAAAGGCTCTTTCGAGGTTAATTACTCGTTCAGCACTTTTTAGAAGGGTTTTCTTATCCATATTTATCCCTGTAACTGCAGTAAATAGTCTTGCCAGTGTTGATGGTTTTACTGCAAGTAGTATGCCCATGAAGTAGCACATTCCCAGCATGTTGAATAGCATGGAGTATTCTTTAAATGGCTTTACCCATGCTTTGTCCGTGTCTTTTAATGGGTCCTTCTTTTCATTTATACCTAGTTCTGGCTCAATGTATCCGAAGGCGTCAATTGCTGATGCATAAGGCCTTAGATGGTCTGCACCACGCTCTGAGGTTGCATGGGATATTACCTCACCCTTGCTAGCTCTTACACCATCTGCAGGCATCTCCATGCCCTTGACATGCATTACATAGTTTATAGCGCCCTTCCCTATCTTTAATGCAGCTCTGTATGATCCTTCTGCTAGGAGGTTGCCAAATCCTTCCCTGTAGGCAATCTTTTTAACCATTTCAACAACTGCATCAGCATTGCCGAATCTAAGCTCTATGCCATCAGTTACTGAGCTATCTATAATGCCTCTCTCATACCACTCCATAGCGGTTGCTATTACTTGTCCAGTAGATATAGCGTCAAGCCCTAGTCTATTACATAAATAGTTAGCCATAGCTATAGCATATATATCTGATACACCACATTTTGTGCCAAAAGCTGCTATAGCCTCATATTCTGGTCCATGACCTTTCTCTCCAGCATATTTTCCTTCAGGGATCTCGGTATACCTACCACAAGCAACCGGGCATGCATAACAAGGCCATGGCTTAACCTTGAGTTTACTATGATAAGTCTCATGGTCGAGCTCAGCTATTTTATCAAAGGTTGTTCTTTGCCAATTATATGATGGCAGTATTCCAACATCATTTATTGCTTTAGTGAATGCTGATGTACCATATTTTGCTAGTAGTTGGGAGGTAAATGGTTCTGCCTTGATCTCATTGAGTGCTTTATCAACATACTTCTTAAGCATATCCATGTCCTTTACCACTATTTTCTGGGTGCCGTAAGCTACAACAGCCTTAAGGTTCTTAGAACCCATTACAGCTCCTGCGCCGCCCCTACCAGCAGCTCTACCCTCATCAACCATAATACTAGCGAATAACACAAGGTTTTCTCCCGCAGGACCTATACAAGCTACTGAAGCTTTCTCATGGGTTTCCTTTAGAAGTTCTTTAGTTGCCTCTTCAACACCAAGACCCCATATATTATCTGCACTACGTATCTCGATGACTCCATCACTAACCCATAGATAGACAGGTTTTCTAGCCCTACCCGTTACAACAAGTACATCAAATCCAGCCTTCTTTAGATTAGGGGCAAAGAATCCCCCCACATTACTTGCACCAATAGTGCCACTTAGAGGGCTTTTAAAAACAACAGCAGTCCTACCTGTAGCCGGACCCATGGTAGCAGTTAAGGGACCTGTAGTAAATATAATC
The DNA here is from genome assembly GCA_021163115.1 of Desulfurococcales archaeon. Taxonomy (GTDB): domain Archaea; phylum Thermoproteota; class Thermoprotei_A; order Sulfolobales; family Desulfurococcaceae; genus JAGGXK01. The sequence continues at coordinate 12,643 of JAGGXK010000073.1, forward strand.
GGGTTTAGTGGTGAGAAGGCGGAGACTTTAGGCGGAACAATATCCCATAAGATCTTTGCTCCAAAACCCTCGCCACCAATAAATTTATAGATCCATTCTTTAGGCAAGTCCCTTACAATGATTTTCTCCCTAGTTAGATCAACAAAAGCTATTTTACCCATATAACCTGGGACTTCAGACAATAAAGTGCTTCCCCCACCATAATTCTATTATAATATTTTTTAGTAAATAATATATAAGTTTTAATATAGAAGATAATAAAATAATATAAAATATAAGCATCTATATATCAATGAATATTTACTTAAATGAGTTAACTAGTAAACATAAATAATAACTAGACCGCCTCTAATGGTTAAGGATTATTTATGGAATATCTACTCTCCTAAATAATATCTCTGGCTTGTTTAGTGGTTTGGTTGCGTCTATTCCTATTTTGGTTGTTATTCCGTTTTGGCTGCTTGGGTCTAGGGTTGATCCCCTGGCACTAGGTATTATTACCAGGTCTCTGTCTGCCTGAAACCTTGTCGCTATAGCCCACTCCACCTCATAAGGATCATC
>JAGGXK010000046.1 GCA_021163115.1 Desulfurococcales archaeon
GCGGCGGCTCTGCTGTTTCATTACTAGCTGTTGATGAGTTCGGTAGATCATTTGTTTTAAAGATACCATTGGATGTATATGACTCCATGGTTGTTGGTGCAACAGTTTATCCTGGTGGTATTAGGAGGGATGTTTTTGAGAAAGAGCTTGCACTGCTCAAGATTGTTGATCACCCTCATGTTGTAAGAGTTTATGGTGGTGGTATAGAGTCTGGTGTACCATATATTGTTCTAGAGTATTGTGAGAATGGCAGCCTCCGCGGTGTATTGGAGGAGATGGGTAGACTTGGTTTAAGAGAGACCCTTCTCATAGGCCTCCAAGTAGCTGATGCACTCCAATATCTCCATAGCAGAAACATTATTCATAGGGATCTGAAGCCTGAAAACATACTGTTTACCAGGGAGGGGTTGTTGAAGATAAGTGATTTTGGTATAGCAAAGATAGTGTCATCATCAATGACTACTACAAGGCTTAAACCATATACAATAGGCTATGGAGCACCAGAACAGCTATTCATGGACATGGGGCCTACAGGGCCCTACACAGACATATGGAGTTTAGGAGTAATCTTATACGAGCTAGCGACAGGTAGGAAGCCGTTCAACCCAGCAAACTATATAGATGAGATAAGGAAAGCACCACCCCCACTAACACCTCTGCCAAGGCCACTAAGGGACCTAGTAGGAGAAATGCTAGAACCAATGCCGAGAAGCAGGCCAGCAGCAGCGAAAATCAGAGAGGAATTAGCAAGAATACTATCTCAGCAAACCATATAAGCAGATACATGGCCTTTAGATAATCTGTTGTGATAGTTTAAGTTGTCGCATAAACATATTTATACTGTACTAACATATTAGTTCATGTGGTGGTGCTTTTGCCTACTTTCACTATCCGCATTGATCCTGAGATCAAGAAGCGTATGAAGAAGTATAGTTATATTAACTGGAGTGAGGTTGTCCGCAGAGCTATTCTTGAAAAGCTTAACAAGGAGGAGAGGAAGAACATCGCAGAAGCATTACTCATTAATGAGAAGCTTAGGAGAAAGCCTCCCAGAGGATGGAGTTCTGTGGAGGTTATTAGGTTTTGGAGAGACAGGAGATAGTTGTTGATGCTAGTGTAGTTGTTAAGTGGTTTCTTATAGAAGAGTTCAGTAGTGAAGCATTAAGGCTTAGGAATGATTACGTGAGAGGTATCATTACTATAGCTACTCCATCGCTATTGGAGTACGAGGTTTTAAATGCACTAAGATATAGTGGTGTATATACTATTGAGGAGCTAAAGGAAATATGTACAGCGTTAAACAAATACGGGTTTAAAATCTATGAGCTAGAGGATAGGCTTAAGAAAGATATAGTAGAGATCGCGCAGAAAAATGGTATAACAATATATGATGCAAGCTACATCGCTTTAGCAAAACAATTAAATACAATATTATATACAGCAGACATGGTATTAGTTAAAAAATTTCCAGAAACAGCTGTTCATATAAAACAATATAAATAAATAATAAATAGTAAATAACTTGGAACAGTGCTGCCTCAGTTTCTCTCTGTAATTGTTTTATACTTTATATACCTTCATTATAATGCAAATTTGTAGCTATTCCAGGCCATAGAAACATCATCAACAACATGCTCTAAAGAATGCCCCCTGGAGAGAGAAACTTATACCTACTAACCATGGACAAGAAGCTTAAGGAATCGCTCAGAAATATAGATTAGTAATGCAGTATCTTAGTAGATCACCTAGAGTTTTCAAAGACGCGTATAAAACAAGATTAGTAAAAATATGTTTTATAGCATTAATTATTATCAACATGTCATATAGTATTTGACTACAACTTTCTTTGAACTAGATTTATAGTGTCTAGAAGAGGTCTAGACACATGAGGTATGTCATATGTTTTCTAGAGCATTACCTGTCCTTGTATTATTTGTATTACTGGTTTCTGGTGCTGCTGTATATATCATTGGTTTCCATAACTCTGTTGAGGACAGAGCTTTATCTATGACAGGGGCTGGAGCGGGTGTAGGCTATGGTAGGGAGGGTTTTAGATACATCTTTGTGCTTGGCAACTGGTCTATAGAGTTCTTAGCTTACGGTATGAAAGGCTTAGTCGTTGTAGAATATATTGGTGAGGAGCCGCTGGCTGTTTATAATCCGTTATTGCCTTTGACTAGTGGCTTGGATATAGAGGTTAGGTATAGTAATGGCAGTATAATACATGTTAGGAAGCCTGGTACATACTATTACAACTCATCAATCACTATAGCTCCTGGTACAAGAGATAATGTATCCTTTAACATAGGTGATGCTGTAGAGATAGTTGTTACTGGATCAATTCTTGGCAAAGTACCTGTAAGACTAGAGATACCACTACAACCTCTCCATGGCGGCCAGTGTGTTGAGACAGTTACTGTAACTATGTATAAGTGTATAGAGACAACTACTACAGCTTATCATGGTGGTTCATGTAGTTTTATAGAGATTGGAAGCTATAGCGAGCCTGAAGATGGGGAACTGAAGCATGTTTTCATGGGGGATGAGACTATTGTATCAAATAACCTGCTTGAGATCTATATACCATACAATATAAGCTCTTACTACAAACTACCATTAGTTATAGTCAATAAAGGGGCTTCACCAGTAGTTATTAACAAGTACCAGGTCTATGGCAGGATAATTAATGCCAGCAGGGATGGAGTAAAGTATACACAGCTTGATTATAGATTCGCATTTACAGTACCTACAATAACTACTCCTAAGCTGCCTGAGGAATGCATTTATGTAAAACCAGATGATACAGTACTTGTTACAAAGTATGATGTAGTGTTCCCTGGGAACAAGACAAGAATGGACATATGGCTTCCTGGCGAGATAGAGGGTTATGGTAAGCTGGAGGGATGGGCATTTATTGAGCTAGAGCTAAGCTATGCTCCTGTAAAGGAGCTTTATAGGATAAGCTATGAGGGAGAGCTCCATGCACCCTATGTCCCAGAATACTATCTAGCTACCTCAATGTATAATTGGAGAACAATAGATATTGTAATAAAGATCCATGTTGGCTAGTAGAGGAGCTAGATATTAATTGTCTTAACAACCTCTACATCTACAGCTCTTGTCTTTCTCTTAAAGTACTCTAGCTGCGGCTCAGGCAGGCTCTCTAGGTAGTCTAGGTCTTTGTTGAATAGATCCCTTATATCATCTATGCCTAGTATCGTCATAGCTAGCCTGTCAATTCCTATACCCCATGCAGCAGCCTTTACATCTGGTGCTCCAAGTATCTCCATAACCTCTGGCCTAAACATTCCTCCTGGAAACACTTCTATCCACCCCAGTCTTGGATGCTCTATAAATCCTTCAACACTTGGCTCTGTGAATGGGAAGTATCCTGGTTTAAACCATATCTTCTTTATACCAAGTGCTGCTGCAAACTCCTTGAAGAATGCTAGTAAGTCTTTAAAGCTTACATTCTTACCCACAATTATTCCATCAAACTGGTAGAACTCCATAGCATGTTTTGCATCAAGTGTTTCAGGCCTAAATACTCTATCAAGGCTGAAGCACCTATACTCCCCGCTACCCCTCTCATATATTGTTCTTGCTGATACAGCTGTTGTCTGGGTTCTAAGTATAGGTGTTAATGCTTTTTCAACGCTCCATTTATAGCGCCAGCCTCTCTCATGAACCTTCTTAGCTCTCTCAATAAGTTCTCTACTAGGTAGTTTATGCTCAAGCTTGGTTTCTAGGAAAAACGTGTCATGGATCTCCCTGGCAGGATGGTCTTGGGCCTGGAATAATACATCAAAGTTCCATAGCTCAAGCTCTACATGAGGGCCTTTTACTTCTTCAAAACCCATGGATATAAGAATCTCTCTAACAAGATCAAGGAACTCCATATAAGGGCTAAGCCTATTAACTGGCAGGGTTGGTGGAGGGATCCTTAGATCGAATTCTTTTATAATAACTTTTTCAATACCCTTTTCTTTAAGTATGGAGGGAGATACAACTGTTAGTAGAGGCGCCTTAGTTATAAGTCCTTTATACCATAGGTCAACTAGTCTACCAGTTGGTTTAACATAGAGGATTGTCTCCTTCTCCTTTTCAATAAATCTTCTTCTCCTCAATAAACTAGTGTATTCCCTTGGGATGTTTTCTTCATCAACTATCTTTTTTAGAAACCCCTTTATCCATGAAATCTCATTGAATAACTCGAAACACTTATCCTGGCTACCAAGTATAGCTCTCCCCCCCTCAACTAGTATACAGCCTGTTCTAACAAGGTGTTGGAACCCTATACTTGCATACCGGGGCTCAAGACCAGCCTCTCTTGAAACACACTCTATAAACTCTTTAACAGGCTTGTCTAGACACCTATACATCACATTATATACCCTCTCCTCTGGAAGACCCTTCTCTAAAACCTCCCTTCCCTCACTAGACAATACATATTTCTCAACAACATGCCTAATAATAGTGATCAGGTTCTTAGATTCAAGCTCTGCAAGATCCCTCATAATATCCTCTACTTTAACACCAAGTTCCTCTGCAATCCTGTGTACGGGAACCTCCTTTTTCCTCCCTACAATATACCCTAGGATACGGAACTGCCTATCAGTAACAAGCAGTTTCTCAGCCAAAACCCTCTACACCACAATAACGATATTGACCCTGGTAGGAATTATTAAACCTAACCTAAGCCCTTCTTCCTAAGCTTCTCTAACACCCTCCTACGATCCATTAACTCCTCCATAGAGAGGTTTTCAAGAATCCTCCTAGCCTCATCCCTAACACCAGGTGATAAATCCCTTGTAATCTCCTCAATAACCTCCCTCTTCCTTTTAAGAAAATCACTAGGCCTAGTTACAGACAACACCATCCACCCAACTAATACCTCACAAATATGTGCTTTATACTGTAGGGGTTATTGAGGGTTGTTGCTTTTTGAGCTTCTTTAACCCTCTATATGCTATCATATATGCACTAGCTATATGCCTATCCAAACCATTCTCTCTCATAACCTGCCTATGGGTTAAGCTGTTGCTTGTACCTCTCGGATTCACAAGCACCACTGTGAATCCTAGTTTCAATGTCTTAATAACACCGTGCCTCAGCATCTGCCTCTTTGGAAACTTGGCTATCTTACGGTTTACACTAGAATTACTTGTGAACCTCCTAGTCTTTATCTTTGTTAAGTCCTCGAACACAACATAGTCTACTCCTATACTCCTACACCATTTGAGAGCACTTGATAAAGCATTAAGTCTTACCCACTTGGCTTCCCCTTTTTTGAAAACCCGTGAGACACTACCTTGCTATACCAGAAAGTCTTCAACGCAATGATGTCGCCAGCCTCATTAACAACAACCACATTAACTCTATCGCTATTAATATCAAAACCTGCAATTAGTCCGTATCCTTTCTGCCTAGAAGTTGATAGGTATTTAAGGTATAGCCACATGGATAATTCTACATGGACATATACTTTACCATCCCTAAAGCTTATAGCTACATCATAGCTCATTTTCTTCTGATTAGACAACTTTATCAACTCATTTAGTAATGGAACGTACTTCCCTCCAAACATTGCTTTAAACCCCAACCATTCCCCATTATAATACCTAACCATTACCCTATCCGATGAAACTAATCTTATGTTAAGGTTCCCTCTCCATGTAACACCTCCTCTTGATGCTACCCATATTTTTCTAATCTTTATCTTTTTTCCATTATTGCCTTCTACTAGTAGTTTGGCATACTTGTATGCTGTCTCTCCATAGATACTGCTTGGTAGTGTTTTTGCTAGTTCTTTATATGCCTCTTTCTGTGGAACCCTCTTTATACGAGGCTTACTCCATGCCTGACTGCCTGCCTGAAACGATAAGCAAGTAGACAGAGCTTCATATAGTCTTCATCATTTCTGGGAATAAGTCTATCATTTACTGTAGCATACATGAACCGTTCTACGGTTTCATCATCGGCTATTATCTTAAGCATCCGACTTAATGACAATTACTATCACCTTTTGTCCATGTAGGTGTTTTATTCTTTCCTCGACTTCCTTTGGGATGTAGATGCATAGTTTCCTTCCACTACCTTTGCTTATCTTTGCATGGAAAACATATTGTTCCATAGTAGTACACCATAAGTATAATTTACGTAAAATTTATATATAATTTACGCTAATAAACAATAACGGGGTGTAGGGAGTGGATGAGCGATGACCAGTTGGGAGATAAGGATGAAGCTCCCTAAACTCCTCTACCTTCGCTCAAAGGGAGTCTAGTGGAGCAATGCAGGAGGCTAAGGCAATGAAGCTAGACTCCCCAAGGCGGGGGTAGAGGAAAACCATGAGGGATGAAGACCCACCATAAGGGTCAGACCTCTAGATAAACCTTAGTATAACAGGAGATCAGTCCTCTTCATAGGTTATGCTAGATTAAACCATTTCCCAAGATATTCCTCTCCATAACAGTGTATCCTAGTCCAGTATATACCTTGTCTGTAAGAAACTATAGCTTGTGTGCTGGGTGTTTTGTGAGTATTGCTTTTACTAGTGCTTCACGGATCTTGGGATCTCTCCATAGTTCTCTGTCTCTCTTGAAGGCTTCTTCTAACCACTTATCTCTTATTTCAAACCATTTCTTACCAAGCTTTCTAACCATTTCTGCATTCCATACTGCCTGTCTAATAATTTCTTTAAGGTTTTTCTCATGTTCTTTCTTAAGAACTCTAACCAGTTCTTCATCAACCACTCTCCGCCACCTCTTCTAGGAGGCTACAATCTATACCTAGTTGTTCACACCATCCCCTGATCTCGTTTCTCTGTAGAATGGGCTTGAAGAGTGTGTAGAGGAAGACTGCATCTCCAACATCTTTATTGCTGCCCATGAATAGCTTATACGCTATCTGTAGCTCTAGAGGAGCTATCCTAATCCTATACCTATTATTTAGGATAACAACTAGCGAGTTCTCTATACTATACTTATGTAGAAGTGTTTTAGCAAACCTAAACTCTATGTTAGGGATTACCACATCCCTATACATAAACCTAACAGCATAGGCTTCAGCTAGATACCTCTCATATAATCTCCTCAAACTACCAGGATCACATATATCTCCCTGCATAACATCAAATCCTCTCTCCCTCAATACCCTGCATAGATCTAGGAAGCTATCCATATCCATTTGCTCCACTATAAAATCTATATCATCGCTCCTCCTCGATCTACCGAATAGGATGGCCACATAACCAGCTACAACTGTATAGCTAACACCCACTTCATCCAGGGTTGATGCAAATTCAATAGCAACAATATCCTCAGTAACCAAGCTTTTCTTAGAGAGAGTGATGAACCTCCTTGAGACATCAACAGCAATGTTGCCACTAATATAGATAACAGATCCTACATCATCTCCAGCCTTAGCAATAAACAAAAATATCACCTACTATATAGCGTAATACATACTATATATAAAATCAGTGGATTACTAGCTAAACTATTTAATAGCCCTCCAAAGGATCTAGACATCTCATAATCCTTAGTAGGCAATAGCTTTATACCCGGCTTTAATATCCTCTTTATATACCTCCATAGAATAGCTACTGTCCCCTGCTATGGAATTCAATAGGTTTCTTAAGCTCCTCAAGCTCTCCCTTAACAAGTTTTTCTATAGCCTCATCAGCGTATTTATCGCTAGTCCTGTATATCCTGATCCCCATCTCCCTTAGGTTATAGAATGCTCCAGAACCTATAGATTTTACAACAACAATATCTGGCCTAAGGGAGAATACAAAGGATAGAACTCTTCTCCCCCTACCGCTCCCACTTTTCTCTTGGGGAGAAACAGGGTTGTTGTAAACCCCCTCCAACCTATAGCTATTATCCTCAACAACATATACTGCAAAACCAAGTGCTCTACCAAAATGTGGAGACACAAAAAGCTCATCCCTAACCCTAACAACAGGTACAACAACACGCATAAGGAGACCACCCACTAAATATCTATACCACCACACTAATAAGCTATAACAAGGTACCAAAATTCTATAACATCACACCCCACTATCACCAGATGAGACCTTATAGACGATGTTACAGTTTCAAACAAGGTTAAGAAGGATCCATGGAAAATAAAGAAGCATAGAATACCTATCAGTCCTGTCATTAAGGAATACTGAAGAAGGTGGTTAAGATGGGAGAGAGGAAATTAGGGAAGCACTAAGGAGAGCACGAGAGATTCTAAAGAAGATCCCACCTAGAGAAATTGTTGATACCATAAGGACTAGCCATGAAGAAAGATGAAGCTTATCTCTTAATGCCTTCAACATTATCAAATCCAGCTAGAATAACAATTGATGAAGCATTATCGTTATTGAGTTTAATTTCTAAGGTATATAGGGTTTTAAATATCATAACCCCACACAATACCTTGCTTGTATTAAGACTAGCGTTTCCCCGCCTTCATAACTTTGAGTGACTTTTAGTGATTGTTGGTGCTCTAGGGGTGGGGTTGGCGCCTCGGCCCCCGTTCACCCGCGTCACGGGGGCTTCATGGGCCCTGTTCGCGGGGAACGCCACGCCCCACACATCTAGGTAGAAGCCATGAGCTCCAGCACCAAGCAACCAGAAGCCACCACCAGTTATTAAAAATTACGCAACTCCGGAACAGCC
>JAGGXK010000038.1 GCA_021163115.1 Desulfurococcales archaeon
AACATAAATGCTGTTCAATAAACATTGTTTAATGTACAATTAAATATTTTTTACAATCATCTTAATAACACTAATATATATTAACGTAAAGACTTAAAAGTCCATGGTATAATAAGTTATCATGAATATAATGAACATGATGGTTTGGGGTGAAATCACATGCCCAAGTGTCCAAAATGTGGAGCTGAGGTAGACAAGCCAATTAAGGTATGGGTACTAGCCCCTAAGGGCAGGAAAGGTGTAAAGATCGGTCTATACAAGTGTCCCAACGGCCACTACTTCAGAGCAAAGGCTGAGTAACAAAATTTTTCAGTCTAGGTGAATCTAAATCATTTTTTCTTAAGGATCTTGATACCATTTCTTAGTAATTCTTTCTTAGCTTCTTTTATATGAAATAAATACTCTCTGCCTTTCTGTAATTTTATATAAAATAATAACTCCTTATTCTTAGTTATTGGTAAGATTCTATACTCTAGAATAGAGTCATAGGATATTTTAATACAGTCTCTCTGTCTTCGTTTAATTCTAATTCTCTTAATCATATAGTCTATTCTTTTTGAGTACTTCTTCTTACTTGAGGCTAGAACTTCTCCTACTTTACAGATAATAAGATTTCCAGGTATAAAGAATAGGTCATAGAATTCTATTTCCTGGCTATATGCTTTGGCATTAAATATTACTATTTGTTCTTTTTCCTCCACGGGATATACACCTTCTAGTGTATTGAGAATATAAAGGGGAGTATTTAGGATACTGTATAGGGTAGCATAGGTGTGATTAGTAATATGGCTTGGGATACCATAGATGTAGACGATCCTATAGTAAAGAAAGTTTACGAGATCTATGGAAGAGTTATTGAAGTGAGTAGCCCTATCAGGAATCCGGAAGCTATTCTAAAGAAACTTAGGGAGAGATATAAACTACTTGTAGAACCCTATATTGTATACATCACTGTAGCAGCATTCTTAAATAATAGACCCGTCTTGTATGAAGGGCCTCCTGGCACTGGTAAAACTGAAATTGGAGAAGCAATACTTACTCTATGGTCTGGTAAAAATGCCTTTGTACTACCATGTAGCGAGAATTATGATGAATATAGGGTGATCGGGGATTTTCACCCAGTAATAGCTATGTCTAAGGGGTTTAATGAAGAAAGCTTTATACCTCGCCCTCTATTAGCTGCATTAATCCTTAATACAGGTATACTAATTGATGAGATCAGGAGGAGTAGTGAAGAATTCCAGAATATGCTTCTTGATATAATTGACAAGAGGAGAATAATAGTTCCTGAACTTAAACGTGTCTATATTCAGAAGGACATAGGATTCCAAGTTATACTTACAAGTAACCCAGAGGACATAGCACAAAACGAGCTAAGTGATGCTTTTCTTAGAAGGGTTGTTAGAATAAAATTCACGTATCCATCTCCTGAGAAAGAAATGGAGATAGTTAAGCTCCGGCTGGAAGGAAACAGCGTAAAGGTTCCTGAAAAAATATTATGGCAGATGATAAAGGTGGTTAATACTTTAAGGGCTACAACAATGTATAAGCCTGGTGTTGCTGATACTGTTGCATGGACAATGCTTGCATCAAAATTAGCGCTAACAAAGGGAAAGACCATAGTTGATGAAAAAGATGTCATAGAGGCTGGCAAGGCTGTATTAATAAAGAACCTGGAGGATGAAGACAATGTCATTACAGCACTATACGAGCAGTTTAAGAAATGAAGCTATTAGTGTGGCAGAGAAGTTTCTTTCTTTCTTAGAGAGGAAAAATATAAGTATATCACCAGCACAACTAATTATATTCATACATATGTATGAAACATACTATGCATTAAAGAACGGTATAAGCGTAAATGAAACAGTAGATCTAATTAAGTCAGTCTTCTCAACCATCAACTGGAGTAATGAACTAGTTAATGAATTAACGAAATATCTTAGTAGTAAGAGAGTTGGAAGAAAGAACGATACTGGTGCCAAGCTCTCTCTAAGACTAAGATATGGCAGGAACATGAGAATTAGTGAAATACTGCACCATAACATTACTGAAGAAGAGATATATGAATACATATACCTTAGGAAAAAAGGCGTTATTAAGAGGGGAAAAGATGGTAGAATGAAAATAGCAAGATACGAAGATGTTAGAAAAGCTATTATAGGTAAAGATATTAGACAAAGTGTTGAGGCTAGAGACATCCTTAAATACATTGATGAAATACCTACTATTTATTGGAGAAAAATATTATCTCCAGATATTGTATCAAAAGCTGATTCTAAACAAATAATAAAGCTTGCCTCAAGACTTGTTGGTTCAAGTGATAAAAGACTAAAGAGAATAATCTTAGACAGGATCTCGGCACTTCTTACAAATGGTGTCAGCTTTAGAAATAAGGATAAGAGACTGGTTCAGAAACTTGTTTCTGAAACAAAATATACAGATCCATTATTATTGGCTGAATTGTCGAATGTCCTCAGTAAGAATGAGTTGAAAAAGATAGATATCCAAAGCATTATTAATAACATATACAATATTCCATTTAATCATAGGGCTAAATTATTAAATAGAATATCTAGGTATTTTGGAGAAGAACATGTAATTAAAAATATTGATAACTTAGACTTAGTAACCTTATCAATGGTATCCTCTTGGAGTAATAAAAGGTTAAAGAATAAATCTTTACTTGGTAAGGCTTTATCTCTATTTATTAAGAGTTACTTATCAGGAGATCAATCGTACATGGATTATGCCTATCATATCCTTAGTACCATTAGGCCTGAAGAACTAGATTATAAATATAGACCTGTATATGAGAGCCTCTTACATGGCAAACTGTTAACTGCCTTACGTAAGATCCCCTCCTTTGATAAGAGATATGTTGTTGAAGGCCTTATACATTATGCTAGGGAAGAACTATTATTAAAAGGCTTTAACGAGGAACTCCTATATAAGGCCATAAAACTAGGTTATAGGTTATTAAGGGATATAGTCTACTATAGCGGTGGACGTGATAGAAAGGAAAAGACTATACTTAAGGGGCCTAGGGTCGATGTTAGGTCAAGTATATATAACTTTGTTAGATTAAACTTTACACCCATATACATGAACTATAAAAGAACAAACAATATTGTCGTCCTTCTAGATACTAGTGGTTCAATGGTTCCCCATGGTCTATGGGCTATTACATGCCTTGCTACATTCGTTCATAAGGTAAGATACGTGGTTCTCTTCTCAGACAAGGTATCAGTAGTAAAACTCTCAAGGACTAGAAGTAATAGACTTATCATACAGTTCCTAAAGACGATTCTTGGATCAGGTTTTAGAGGAAACACTGATATGGTCTCGGCATTGAAGGAAGTAAATAAGATTCCACTTCCAGGTAAGTATACTTTAGTTATAATAAGTGATCTTAAACACAATATGCCAGGCGATCCTGTGCCCTTGGTGAGGAGTTTAGTAAACAGGCTATCGAGATTTATTGTAATTACTCCGGTAAACCATAATCACGTCCTTGCAGAGAAGGTAAGGAGTCTTGGTGGTGAAGTTTTTATAGTTAAATCTCCACTTGAAATACCACGTATCCTTAAAAAGAGGCTAAACTTAAAAACAAGCTTAGTTAAGGAGAGAAAGAGGTTGAGTATAAAATAATAATGGCGTGGATGGGGGAGCTATGGTGTCTGTAACAATAGAGATTCCGACTGAATGGAAGAAGTTTAGGTATAGGGGTAAGACTCTAGAAGAGCTTCTAGAAATGCCTATGGATGATCTCATAAACCTGTTTCCAGCAAGACAGAGAAGAAGCCTTAGAAGGGGTTTGACAAAAGCGCAGGTAAAGCTGTTAGCAAAAATTAGAAAGGCACGTTCTCTAGCGGCTCAAGGTAAGAGGGTTGTTATTAAGACTCATGTACGTGACATGATTATCTTACCTGAGATGGTCGGGTTAACAATAGCTGTCTATAATGGTAAAGAGTTTATCCCCGTACGTATAACTCCTGAAATGATAGGTCATTATTTAGGAGAGTTTAGCCCCACCTGTAAGAGAGTACAGCACGGAGAACCTGGGTTAAAGGCTACAAGAAGCAGTATGTTTGTATCACTAAAGTAGGGTGGATAATCAATGCCCACATGGCATTACTCCTATAAAACTAGAGATGAAAGCAAGATAGCTAAGGCTGTATTATTCGACGTTGATGTATCTGTAAAGGATATGAGGGAGGTTGTAAACGCTATTAAGGGCTTAAAAGTGGATAAGGCTATAGAGTTTTTAAAGAAAGTTATTGAGAAGAAGGAAGCTATACCCTTCAAGAGATATAAAGGCAAGATTGCTCATAGAAGGGGTTTAGCAGCAAAATGGAAGTGGGCTAGTGGTAGATACCCTGTAAAAGCAGCAAAACATGTATTGAAGCTTCTTGAAAATGTTAAGAATAATGCTGAAAACAAGGGATTAGATACAGAGAGCCTTGTCATAGTACATATTGCAGCACATAAGGGTATCACAATTAAACGCTGGATGCCCCGTGCATTTGGCAGAGCAACCCCCAAGTTTGATCATAGAAGCAACGTAGAAGTAGTTGTTATGGAGGTTTAGCACGATGCCTGGCCCCCATATAAAGAAATACTTCCTAGAATACAACTTAACAAAAACAATGCTTGACGAGTTTCTAGCAAGTTATTTCTATGAAGCAGGATATGCTGGAATGGATCTGTATAAGACGCCGACAGGATATCGTTTGGTGATTTATGCTGAATATCCAGGTAGGATCATTGGTAGAGGAGGCTCAGTTATAAGGAAACTTTCTCAAGTTCTTCAGAGACATTTTGGATTAGAGAACCCGAATATTACTGTATCGCCAGTCCCTGATCCTGACTTAAATGCGAGAGTTGTAGCATTTCGTATAGTTAGAGCGCTTGAGAAAGAGATTCCATATAGGAGGGTTGCACTAGCTATGCTTAGAAGAATCATGGGTGCGGGGGCTGTAGGAGCTGAAATAGTTATTAGTGGTAAATTGAGAAGCGAACGAGCTAGGTACGAGAAGCTTAAGGCAGGTAAAATCTATAAAGCAGGTGATCATGTAGAATATATTGTTGATCGTGCAGTAGCTAAGGCCTTGTTAAAGAGGGGTATATATGGTGTAGAAGTAACAATTGTTAAACCTGGGTTAAAGCCTGCAGACCATGTTGGTATAAAGGAGATTCCTCCAGAGGAGATTGAAAAAATTATTCCTTCAACAAATAGCTCGGAGGCTGGTAATAAATGAAGCCTAATGAGATAAGAAGAATGTCTATGGAGGAGAGAATCAGGAAACTTAATGAACTAAGGCTTGAATTAATAAAACTTCGAATGCAATCAAAAGTGGGTACACTTACAAATACTGCAAAAATAAGGAACATACGTAGAGACATTGCTCGTATATTAACAATTATTAGGGAGGAAGAACTGGGTAAGCATAAAGCAGGTTCTTAGGTATTTCTCTAAAATCTAAATATACATTGCCCTCTTCTACTTAAGACTTAATAGAATTAATTCTTGTTATTGATATTTAGCTAGTACCTATTACCCACGTTTTTAATAGGTGCTGAGAGGGGGTTGTTATTGAGACACACTAAGAAGAATATATTATACCATGAATTAATTGGTCTTAGGATGCATATACTTGAATATCCTGACCAAAGCCTCGTAGGAGTTTCTGGTATAATTATTGATGAGACTAAGAAAACTCTCTTAATAGAGACTATGGAGGGGCTACGGAAAAGGATTTTAAAGGAACATGGAGTTTACGAAATATGGCTTCCAAGTGGGGGGAAAGTAATAATTAGGGGGTCTAAGATTTTAGGGACTCCAGAGGAGAGATTGAAGAGAATAGTTAAGTGAGGCGGTGGAGATGGTAACTAAAAACATCGGTATACCTGATATAGAGCCTCCTAAGAGTACATGTGATGATCCTAAGTGTCCTTGGCACGGCCATGTTAAGGTTAGAGGCTCTATACTTACTGGTATAGTTGTTTCGTCTAAAATGCATAGAACAGTTGTTGTAAGGCATGACTACCTATATTATGTTAAGAAATATAGGCGTTATGAGAAAAGGCATTCAAAAATACATGCTCATAACCCTCCCTGTATTAATGCTAGGGAAGGAGACATAGTTGTTATTGGTGAAACAAGGCCTTTGTCTAAGACTGTATCCTTTGTAGTTTTAGGAGTTGTTGGTAGACAGGGTGAAGGTGGGGGTAAGGTATAATGCCTAAGAAAGGGACAGGCAAACCAGCTATTGCGAGGCGTAGGATCAATACTGGTTTGCAGGTAGGTTCATATGTTAAGGTAGCTGATAACAGTGGTGCAAAGGAAGTTATGATTATTGGTGTTCCTGGGTATAAGGGCAAGCTACGCCGTATACCACCTGCTGGTGTGGGGGATCTAGTTGTTGTTACAGTCAAGAAAGGTACTCCGCAGATGCGTAAACAGGTTATGAAAGCTATTATTGTTAGACAACGTCGTCCATATAGAAGACCTGATGGTACATGGGTTGCTTTTGAAGATAATGCAGTAGCTATTATAACACCTGATGGAACACCGAAGGGTAGTGAAATACGTGGTCCTATAGCGAGAGAAGCTGCAGAAAGATGGCCCCAGATAGCAAATATTGCAACCATAGTCGTCTAAAAGAGGTGGATGCCATGGCTCTCACACGTTCTCATAAGCCGAGTAAGCAGAGGAAAGCCCTCTACAATGCACCTCTTCATATTAGGCAGAAGCTCATGACTGCGCCTTTGTCTAAGGAGCTTAGGGAAAAATATGGTATCAAAAGGCTTCCTGTAAGGAAAGGTGATACAGTAAGAGTTATGAGAGGTGACTGGGCTGGTCATGAAGGCAAGGTTACTAGGGTTGATCTAAAACGTATAAGGATCTACATTGAAGGTGTACAGAAGAAGAAAGCTGACGGGACACCTGTGTATTATCCTATACATCCATCCAAGGTTATGATAATAAAGCTTGACCTAAGTGATCCTATGCGGAGAGAGATTATTGAGAGAAAACAAAAGGCTAAAAAGCAGGAAAGTATTGAGGAGCAAGTGCAAGAAAGTAGTGGGGGAGAGTAATTAGAGACTAAGGTGATCTGCTATGGCAAGAATGGGTGGTAAGAGACATCTAAAATCGCTTGCAGCCCCTAGCTTCTGGCCTATACTTAGGAAAGAGTATCGATGGGCTGTAAAGCCTTCTCCAGGTCCGCATCCGATTGAGAGATCCCTGCCATTACTTATCATTGTAAGAGATATCCTTGGCTATGCTAAAACGGCTAGAGAGGCCAGAAAGCTTATTGGAGAAGGTCATTTCAAGATTGATGGACGTGTTAGAAGGAGTTATAAGTATCCTGTAGGTGTTATGGATGTAATTGAGATCATTGATACTGGAGAAGCATACCGGGTTATATCTGTTCCTGTGAAAGTGCTAGGGTTAGTAAAAATACCTAGAGAGGAAGCAGGTTTTAAGCTATGCCGTATAGAAAACAAAACCACTATTAAGGGAGGACATATACAGCTTAATCTCCATGATGGTAGAAACCATGTTATCAGGGTATCTGATCCAACAAATCCTGTTGAAGATGTTTATAGAACTTTGGGTACGGTAAAGATAGCTATACCTGAACAAGAGATTGTTGATT
The DNA here is from genome assembly GCA_021163115.1 of Desulfurococcales archaeon. Lineage (GTDB taxonomy): Archaea > Thermoproteota > Thermoprotei_A > Sulfolobales > Desulfurococcaceae > JAGGXK01. Next base: position 7,662 of record JAGGXK010000038.1, read on the forward strand.
ATATCCCATTAGAGGAAGGTGTCTTAGCAATTATTGCTGGAGGCCGAAATGTTGGGAGAGTTGGAAGAGTCCTTGAGATCAAGAAGAGCATTAGAAGATATAGAAGTATAGTTACGCTTGAAGATAGAAATGGAAATAGGTTCCAGACAAGCCTTGAGTA
>JAGGXK010000055.1 GCA_021163115.1 Desulfurococcales archaeon
ATCCGCGCACGATTTCGTCGCCATCCATCTAGTGTCACTCATACAAGTACTATGCAAATATGCAAGTCAATCTTCTTAAAGCATACTTTAATATAACCTCCAGATCTGTCGGTAATACTATGTTGTTTTTAGATAAAAGCCTAAAGGGTGTTAGGAACTTTATTGTAAAACCATTGTATCTAGTAAGCTCTCTAGCCTTAGCTACAAGATCAGAGTACTTAATTAATGCTCTTGATTCATAAAATACGTTATTCTTATAAAGTATTGATTCGAAACCCTGGTATGGATTAACAGTAGTTATTTCTGAAACAATAAATTTTCCACGCCTATCCTTTATACCAATACCTCTACGTCCAAGATCTAGTATTGAGAGGATAACATCCTTCTCAAAACGTATAGCATCTCCAAACAATACTATAGAGAATACTAGTTCATCCCCAGGCCTAAACACTTTATCTAGTACTAGGGGAGGCTTTAATACAAAAGGCTTACTAATACCGCTAAGCTTGCTCAATACTATACCCTTAGATCGAGCACGATATAGGTAGCCATAGGGGCACTGACTCCATAAATTACATCTCTGGCAGTTAAGTTTTTCAAAACCACAAGCCTTAGCTAATAAGCTACCTATAGCTCCACGCAGAATATTCCCCTTCCAAGCAGGAAGCTCTGCCTCCTCCTGAAAAACAATACGGAAAACAAGATAGCGTGCAACAACAGTTGACTGATCAATACCCAGCAACACCTTACCCATAGCTCCACCCAACACTACTCATACAAGCCCTATAACTAGAAATAACAAGCCAAAAATACATAACTAGCCATACATTAACCCACTTAGTCTCCAATACCCAACTAACTACTAGCCATAGTCTATAATATAATCCTTATTTCTCGAATCACTTAGGCACCAACACCAATACTAAAGTATTCAATTTATGCCTCAACAACCCTTCTCCCCATAATATAGGTTGATCCCTATCCATTGGCTGATGAAAACAGATATTCTGCAGCACTAATCCCATATACATTCACATTGCCTAAGCAACTACATGGTTTCCAGAAATATTGTCTATTAGAGAAATAATGATATAATAATTAAACAAGAAGCTGTTGCTAAGTAAATAGATTATGTAGTTGTACCACAGACTTGTGACTCCTACGTTAAGCTTGGTAAAACCCTGGTCTCGGCGTTGATTTCATGGTATTCATTTCCTGGATAGCCATGTTCATGGATGGTTGCTGGGACTTAGCCTACGATCATGTAGGTGGTGTTGTAGCTGCTATAGGTGCTTGGCCATTGATGCTAGCTCGTAGAGCCTGTTAGCAAGCTCTATGGTATCCTTTAATGCCCTTTTATCCCTTAGAACTTCTCCCTTTTCAAATCCTTGAGCTGATACACCTCTATGCCCTAGTATCATTGAGTGTTTAAGCATGAATGCATGTATAGTTGTTAATGCTAGTTCTAGGCCGTAGCCCCTGCCAACAACTATTCCTCCCCCAACCTTGTTCTTTAGCCTCCCACGTATACACCATGTTCGATCAATAAATACTTTAACATAGGAACTCACGTTATTGAAGTAAACAGGGGATGCAACCACTATGATGTCGGCTTCCAAGAGCTTAGGAACAACAATACTACACATATCATCATGTATACAGCATTCCCCAAGCTCTAAGCATTTCCTACAACTAGTACAAGGACTTATTCTAAGGGATGAGAGTCTTAGAAACTCTATCTTAGCTCCAAGTCTTTCAAGCTCTTCGAGGCACCTCCCCAACAGGATCTCTGTATTACCCCCAATCCTTGGACTACCACATATACCTAGTACTTTATACAATCCAGTCTAGCCCCCTTCTCCCACAAGGATTCTCCTGTATTCTATAGAAATATTGCACAAAATTTCTGTCAATGCAAAATATCTTGATCTACCAAAATGAGGTGAAATACGTGATCTTATCCAATCCTTGTTCTCTAGCAAGATAAGTAGCCCCATTTTGTGCACCTGCACAAAATATACTAGGAGACATAATATATGTTTTCTTTAAGTAAAACCATGTTTTATCCTAATATCCTCAAGAATTTCTTCAACAACATCTATTGGGGTAAAGAATGATTTATGCCTCCTAGTATATGATTCCAGTTCTCTGACTAGATCAGATGCTATTGACTTAAAAGTGGTGTCGTCTACAAGCTCCTTATATCTTGTATGAAACCATTTCTTATCAACTCTAAAGAATCTATATAATAGGGGTCTCCAAGCCTCTAGTAAGAGTGCAGGTTTTCTCATATATTCTGCTGCACACACTATATTATCTACTCGATCCCTGAGATGCTCCAGCCACTCCACTCCCTCCCAGCATCTTAGGGGGTGGTGGTCTATAATCAATAAGTCTGCATTATCTGCAAGCTTTAACACATTAGCTCTAGCAAGTCTAAGTAGCCTTAGATACTTGTCCCTAGGCATATACTTCACCCACCTATAGATCGGGGGCCCATCAGTCACTATTATATCAGGTTTCCATGACAAAGCAGTCTCTACAGCTTCCCTGCATAGAAGCTGGGTATCAGACATGTGGACAAATGTTTTAGATCCATCAGTTATCTTTACAAGCAACACTGTTGTATTACCTGATAAACCATGGACTACGGGCCCTGAGACCTCTATAACATCGTCTCCACTACACGGAGCCCTCCTACACTCATTAAATAATCTAACAACATGTTTTTCCCTCAAACACTCAACACCGACCAAGAACTCCCTATCCTTCACCCACAGAACTGCATCATTCCCTGGCTTAGGAAGCATATCTAGGTGGAGCTGGAAAGGGTTAGCATTGTATAGCGGCGTATGATCCCCGTGGAAATGGGTTATAACAATATCAGTAGCCATAGCCCATCTTCTAATAATCTCCCACTTAACCCTCTCACCAAAAACTGCCTGGATAGGATGCGGGTGGAAACCATACCGTGTAAAACCCTGGGCAAGCCCAGGATCAACCAAGATATTTCTATCACCAACACGTATAAAACAAGACAAACCTCTAACGCCAAGGCTTTCAGTACCAAGTACTTCAACATCCATAACTCTTCAACCACTAGAACTATATAGTGTAATCCCTAGGTATTTAATAATGTCTAGTAGCTGAAGGGTATGAGCATACATTCGCTTCTCCTAGCTCTTCAATCCAACGAATCGTCAAGAGGCTTGGGGTTCAGGTAGATTTCCCTGAATTCTCTAGACCATATGGTTTGCCGCCCAACCTCTTCAATGAAGCTGTAGATAATGATTCTAGAAGCAAGCTCAAGAACTCTATTCACGGGATGAGTTCGACAATACAAGTGACTCCAAAGACTTGCTGCAGGAGGTTAAGAAGAAGGGTGATGGCACAGGTGTTTTTATCTAGGCTGATCTGAAGATGTCTTTATTAATGCATTAATGTAGTAGAAAACTAAATTTATTTTTCACAGAACCCCTTAACCTCTTGCTTAGGGAGTTAATATGGAAGAAGCAAAGATCATGGGAAGAGATATACTGGGTAGAATAATCAGAGATTACTCAAAATACCCAGTGGTTTGGCATACCTAGAAGGGAAATAGAATGGTATCCTAGGATAGACTATGAAAGATGTATTGGATGCGGCTTATGCCTCCTAACATGTGGTGGTAAAGTAGTGTATGATTGGGATTTTAATGAAATGAAACCTATTGTTGCAAGGCCATACAATTGTATGGTGGGCTGTGATACATGTGCAAAACTATGCCCACGTAATGCAATACTGTTTCCCCCACTAGGATATCTCAGGAAAATAAGAGATAAGGCACAAGCATTTATTAAGTCTAAAAAGAAGATCTTAGAGATAAAGAAGAATCTACACCAAGGATCGAAGTAGGCAGGAAGGCAACCATCTTATTTTTATTATACTATACTTTTAATTATACCCTGATGTAAATACATAGTATTACCCTATCCATACTCTATGGCTTATGGGAAGTATGTTTTGTCTTAAAGAATAGTAATAGAGAAACTGTATTGCCTGTTTTTATATAGTAGTCATTGCATCCTATAGCCTTGGTAAAGCTACTGACGAGATGGGAGAATCCTGCTAATAGAGTAGTCTCCCCTATCACTAGCGCAGTTATATGTTTTATATAAAAACATGCTATAGCAATGCTTTTTTCATAATTAACTATATCAATGTGAACCAGGTATACTAGGTACTGAATAGTATTTAGGCGCCGTGGCTGCTGTAAGGGTTTATGGCTATGTATGTGAATAGGAGGAGGGCTTTTATAGTATTTGAAGCTGTTGCTCTTGGGGAGAGAATTAAGCCTGTTCAAGAGGCTGTTAGGAGGGTTCTCTATAGACATAGGATTAGGGATGAGAAGCTGTTTAAGAGTATAACTGGGCTTGTTTATAGTATTTTTAGGAACTATGGTCTTGTAGACTATGTTGTAAGAGAGACTATTGGTATTGATTTAGGTAGGCTTTCTCCTTGGGAGCGTGGAGTGGTTAGGACTATTGGTTATATCCGATTCTTTGACAAACTACTAAGTATTCGTGAGAAAAAGAGGTTCTACAAATATGCATTAATGTATCTGGAGAAGAAAGGAGCTGGGGGGAGGACTAGGCTTAGAAGCGACCAGTTATACTTGTTAACAAGTGCTAGCTGGAGCCCTAGGAACAGGTTTGAGGAAATTATGATTAGATACAGGATTAGTATAGAGCTATACATGGCCCTGGATAAAGCGTTTAGAGAGCTAGAGGAGGATCTAGGGGACTTCCTAGAGTATAGTCTAAAGCCTTGGAGACACCACGTGTTTAGGGTAAATAGTTTAAAGGCAAGCCTTGAAGCAATATATAATCATCTAAGGGATCTAGGCTATAGGGTTGAAAGAGGGAGATATAGTAGGCAGGCACTAAGAATCTATGGTAGCCTAGGCAGGGAGGTTGTAAGATTTATTGAAACAGGAGTACTCATACCCCAGGATGAATCAAGCATGGTTGCTATAGAGTTGTTGCCTCTAGAGGATACGGTTGAGATAGCTGATCTCTGTGCAGCACCTGGAGGCAAGACAACCTATTTGGCTGAGAAAACAAGGCCTAAGACTAGAATACATGCCTTCGACGTCAACAGGGATCGTGTGAAACGGCTTAGAACACTGCTTGAGAGAACAGGGGTATCAAAGGCTGTAAGAGTATACCATAGGGATGCAAGAGAAGCCCCAGAGATCCTTGGAGGGAACTCCATGGACATGGTAGTAGTTGATCCCCCATGTAGCTCTACAGGAGCTATAGCCAGAAACCCTGATGTACGTTGGAGATACAATGAAGAAGAGATCAAGGAGATAACTAGGCTACAGCAACAACTACTAGAAACAGCCTATAAGTTAGCTAGACCAGGCGGATACATACTATACACAACATGTAGCCTACTACCATGGGAGGGAGAATACATAGTTAAGAAAATTATTGAAAAACACGGAGACCTTGAAATAGTTAAACTATCCAAGCCATTCAAACAATCACCAATACTCCCCCAAACAATACGTTCATATCCACACATACACCATGTAATAGGATTTTATTATGCACTACTTAGAAAGAGGTAGAGCTTCCTATTCATTCTAGGTAAAAACTAGTGTTAAAACATTATTTTATTCAAAACCTCTATGGTTTCTCCTTCCATAATCTTTTCTCCGTTATCTAGTAATATAGCTTTATTCCTACATATATTTTCTATACCATAGAGACTATGGGTTGCAACCACTATGGTTGCATCTTTAGCTTTCCTCTCAAGAAACTCTATAAGCCTTTTTCTAGATCCTATATCTAGTGCTGTAAAGGGGTCGTCTAGAATTATGATCTCTGGATCCCCAATAAATGCTTCTATAAGAGCTATTTTCTTCTTCATCCCAGCAGAATATACTCCAATTACCCGTTTCCAGTAGCTTGTTATATTAAAGAATGCAGCAATATCAACAATACTATCCCGTTTAACACCTCTTATCCTAGCTATATATCTTAAATATTCTACTCCAGTAAGCCATGGTGGTAGACTATAGTCATCTAACAATATATTAACTTCCCTTCCAAGCATATTATATTTAAATGGATTGTAGCCAAGTACTTTCACAAGCCCCTTTGAAGGCTTTACAAGCCCCCCCACTATCTTGATTAATGTGCTTTTGCCACTTCCATTACCTCCAAGAATCAATGTATGCTCTCCTCTTGCGATACTTAGTGATATATTCTTCAATGCCTCTGTGAACCAGAACCTTTTACATATATTTTCTAAAACAACTAATTCTCTACGCATAATCTTTTACCCTTACAAAGATTAGTCCTAAGACAATAACTATTACAAAAGCTATTAAGGACATAGGCAGTATTAAGGAAGACATTTTAAAGCCATATAGTGTTTCATATAATAATGTATTCAAGTTGCTTATAGTAATACAATCTATCATCATTGATAGTGTATAAGGCAATACAAGTATAGTAGCTAGGGCTAGGAATGTCCTAGGTATAACTAGAGCTGGAGCAAATACTATAGAGAACATAGTTAAAGCTATAGTACTATCTATTAGAAACCTGATAGATACTGCATAGAGTATAACTAAAGGTTTAGAAACAAATAGATTAGTATCAGCTAGTAACATTAAGGCAGTATGAGGTATTACAAGTGGCAGTATAAGGAGTATAAACAATGAAGAAGCCTTAGATAAATAAAGCCTGGTTCTAGAAATACCAGCAATAATCATATCTCTAAAGATTTTCTTCTCAACACAATAACTGAATAATGCAACACCCATAATTGATGAATGTAACATATATATGGTTATACCATATAGACCTCTAAGCCTTCCTAGCTGATGAAAACAGGAATCATATAGAGTACTAGCTAAATAGACCTCCTTAAAAATAAGTCCTTGCTTCTCCAAAAATACAGGCCAATTATATAACATAGTATAAGGGAAGCTCCTAGTATATAGCATTATACACATAAATATAACCATTATATAGTCCTTCCATAGATCCTGGATCTCTCTTGAAACCATTACTAAGCCCAAGGGCCATTTAGTATCAATCCAGAACCCCATCATGATAAGTAATAATCCTATAACAATTAGTAATAAAAGCCTGGGTAACCAGTATTCATACCTAGACTCAATACCTGATGGTTGTATAGATAGGCTATATGTTGTACGAGGAGGCTTAATACCATTGATAATAAAGGATACATAGTATAAACCAGTATATGGTGCACGAAAAACAGGTGTTATAGGGTTACTTATAAAACCTGTATCATTGAAAAACCATTTCTCTCCAGTAGAAACTCTCTCAACAATAATACTTATACTCCACTCACTACCTCCCTCAAATCTATATTTAAAATCAAGTAAATCATTTTTAAACAGATATACATAACCATGGAAGCCTGCAGGAGGAGGGCCACCAGTGCTCCCACCACCAAGATATACAGGTTCAGCCCTAATCATCTGCATAGATACAAGGCTGGCAGCAACAAGCATTAATCCTATCAGAACAAGAAATCTCAAAACCTAGTCAGCCCTCCTTCCTAACCTCTTATAAGCAAGATAAAGTATTATAGTCAATAAAACAGAGGCGATAACACCCATTACTATAGCAACCAGGCTCCAGCCAGTGTTGATCCTTACAGGTTTAACAGCACCAAATACTGGCCTAGTAAAAGGTATATTTGAGTCGACAAGAACTATGGATACGGGGATGGCTTTAAAGGGGGGTTCTGTTCCACTAAATTTATCATTAGTTCTATGGATTGTACTTGATAAATAGTTTATTCTAAAAATCTTTTCTAGTATGCTATCAGAATATATTAGGGTATACCTGTTTTTCCATAAATCAACTCTAACAAGTATTCCGGTAACCATGTCATAATAGATCGGAGTACTCTCTCCTCCAAAAAATGTTAAAGCTACAGCTATCCTAGAGGATGGAAGACTAATATTACCTAGTATTATAATCTCCATTGGATAATTTACCTTATTGGACTTAGCTAATAGTTCTTGGAGAGGATATATGAATCCTATGCCTGTGAACTTTTCATATTCCTCTATGGGGGGAGGGCTAGGTATAAGTTCTATATAATATCCTCTAACAAGGTGTAA
>JAGGXK010000008.1 GCA_021163115.1 Desulfurococcales archaeon
AGATATAGCTGTATATAGCCTCAAGAGAGGGCTTGTCAAAGGCTTCGTATAGTGTTTTATCAGCTATGTTCTTTAGTAGCTCAGGAGGATAAGCTAACTGGTCAGGATAGGCATCTATAACTTTTTTCCTCAACCTAGTATATGCTAGTTCTACAGCATTCCTCTCCCTTGCAATACTGAGGTATGTGTCTAGCAATAGATCCTCTTTGGCCCTATCAATATTCAGTCTCATATAATCTATTATAGACAATAACGTGTGTAGTGTAACCAGCCCTGCTTGAATAACTTCGTTTCCCCTCCAAACAATACCATTATACCCAGAGACAGCGATATCTGGTTTTATTGATAGTATGTGCCAGACGCTCTCCATGTATTCTTCCGGATAACTAAGTATGGGTATAGGGGATGATCCTTCGCATCTTCTATAATAAGGTCCATTGGGTTGGAGTATATAGCTTGTAAAGCAGACTTTCTCGTTTCTAAGTGTTTCTATACAAACAACTAGGTCGTCTAGGTAGGGACTATATCCGGGTGAATAAATGAGGTTGATCAATACCCCATCTACTGTTATAGTATATTCCTCCCCTATTCTATAGTTGATGTATGGGCATGGATTGTTTCTATGGGCTATTATTGTTGCTCTAGTATCTGGGCTGGATAGAAGATAGTCAATGTTTATCCATCGATCTTGTTTGCCATTAGTGATTACTATATAGGATATCTGCCTACCTAGCTCTCTGGTAAGCTTCGTGAGCTTATAGGCTTCAGATCCGTATCCAGTATCAATTACTACAACTTCTCTACCAGTATCAATAAATCCCATGCCTTTATCAACATATACTCCTGAGGCTATTCTAGAAAATCCTAGGCGGGTATGGGGTGTTGATAAAGCTTATCACCATCTTATAAAAATTTAGGGAATATCTAAAAAACAGGAGGGTGGCATTAGTTATCTAAGGTTTTTATCCAGGGTTACTCTGCTGGTTCTACATGGATTATTTGTACTGGGCAGGCAGCAGCTGCTTGTTCTACACAATCCTTAAGATCCTCTGGGACAATGCCTTCATTAATCTTGTCTGGAGCTACCCTATACTGTTCAGTAATCTGGCTCCAGTTGTCATCAGGGTTCATCTCAAAGACATCTGGACAAATGCTGACACAAACCATGTCTGATATACAGTTTTCTCTAGGATCTATTCTAACCCTATACTTTGCCATAACTAGTTCACCCATGATATAGATTCATGAGAGGCATCTAAATAATTTACTACAATCCACTCTATGAGAAAAACATTAGGTCAGCTATGCGGGGCCTCTTTCATCGAACCCATCATTATTCAGGGGGATCTCTATTTAACCCGGGATTCCTCGTCATCCCAGGACTGTTTTAATATAGTATCTCGTTTATTAATAATTAATGCTATACACAGCTTTATAGAAGGTGGTTTTTGCATGGATATAATGGATTTTATTAGAAGGACCAGTGTTTCTGAGTTTGCCAGATACCTAGATCATACATTGTTGAAGCCTGGTGCCACCTATAAAGACTTAGAGAAGGCTATAGAGGATACACGTAGATATGGTTTTGCAACACTTGTCGTATCTCCCTTTATGCTTAAAAAGGCTGCAGAGATTGCGGGAGGAAATATAAGATTGGCTACAGTAGTTGGTTTCCCTCTAGGAACTGTTTTGACCGAAACAAAGGTTTTTGAGGTAGTTAGAGCAGCTGAAGTGGGAGCTAAGGAGATAGATATGGTCATGAATATACAGGCCTTTAAGTCAAGAGACTATGGTATTGTATACAAGGATATAGCAGGTGTTGTTAAAACAGCTAAAGAAAACGGCATTGAGGTTGTTAAGGTAATTATTGAAACCGGATTACTTACCGAGGAAGAGAAGATCAAGGCAACCCAATTAGTAATAGAAGGAGGAGCTGACTATGTAAAGACAAGCACAGGGTTCATTGCAGGGGGTGCAACACTACACGACGTATCACTTCTCTATAAAGTTGGATCTAATAAAATCAAGGTGAAAGCTGCAGGAGGAATTAGGCATGCAATAGATGCTATAGCAATGATAATTGCTGGGGCATCAAGAATAGGTACAAGCACAGCCAACAAAATTATTGAAGAGTATATAACGTTGAAACAGAGCATATAGTTCAATATTAGTATTTTTTATTCATTGTGATCTATATTAATCAAGGGGGCTAATACCCTCTACCAGCAACTTTGTATAAACTCCATTAGTTTCCTTTATCTTCATTATCCTTACAACAAGTCCATCCTCCCTAGTACCTTCAATAGCTGATACTATGTCTACTCCAAGAGCTTCCATCTATTCAAGAAAATCACTTAGATCGTCTTCACTAGGGAAGACAAGCCTATACTCACTAGCTATAAGCTTTCCTTTAGCCTTCTTTCTAAGTGATTCTATAGCAGGTTCAAGAATAGCCATTCCAAGAGCTTCAGCTACTCTCTAAGTTTTTTTCTTGATCCCAGTTCATCTCAAAACCTTGTGCAATAGGTCTAACTATTCTGGGAAACAAATACCCCCTACCCCCATTAAAGGGTAGAAAACTTTTATTAGAGTTAGTTAGGGAGGCTTATTGTCGGCTAGGGAAAGCCCTGCGGGGTGATGGGGGCTTTGCTCCAAGCCCCGTAGGGCATAGCTTAGATGTGTCCCCTATCCCGTTGGGGACGAAGGGTGCCCATGACCTCCATGTAGAGTGGCTTGTAGCCACAATGAAACATGGAACAGAGGCACAACCCGCCCTAGCAAGACCTACAATGACCTAGGACGGGAAACGGTTCACTCATATACTTTGGTATGGCTTCAATGAAAGCTAGTCTTCTTATATGTGGATAAGGTGGTACAAGAATAGCTTTTCCATTCTTTACAATGATCGCTGTTCCTTCTCCAACTCTCTTATAGGCCGTCTTGAACACTATGTAATCTATGTCTCTATACCTCATGAGCCTGATTTTTCTCCCAAGCTGACTATATAGTTCATTCCTGTCTAACCCAATGAGGTCTGCTGCATATCTTATTATTTGTTCCACTATACAAGCACCAATTCTTAATTACATGTTATACCTAGTTATATCTAGATAGACTAACGTGGTCTAGAAGAGCTGGCTAAGGCCCTGGTCTGGTGCAGGGTTTTGCTAGTATATGTACTGGACACCAGTGCTGTAACCGATCCTAGGTTAAGGGAAGTATTTAATGTATCCAGCCTAGACTCTGTTGTAGTAGAATTTGCCCGCCTACTAGCTAGATCAAATATTGTTCTTAGTGCACAGTTCTATATAACACCAAGTATTGCATTGGAGCTAAAGGGTTTTCTTGAGAGAAATGGCGTTAAAGAAGAACACATAAACCTATTAATGAGCGTACTTGTCATAAAAAACCCTGATCTATATAATACAAGGATTTCTGCAAGAGTTATGAGCAACTGGATCCAGGAGATCCATCTAAGGTTCTACCGGGGTCTAAGAGTTGCAGAGGAAATGGTTAGGAATGTAGCTCATAAGGCCTACAGGGATGGATTAGAAGCTTCTAAGGAGAAACTTGATAGAGATGTTGCTGAAGCAATTCATGACTTAAGGGCTAGATATAGGGAGGCAACCCGGAAAGGGGTTATTGATACAGAGGTTGATTTTAATGCTGTAATACTTGCTAAGGAACTTAATGCAACTATTGTGACAAATGATAGTGGTATAAAGAAGCTATGTGACAACCTTGGTGTAAAATATATTGAGCCACCAAGATTTGTCAGTCAATTAATGGTTTTAACTAGGGAGAGGATACCAAAGAGAATGGGTTGATTAGTTTGGAAACATCCCCTCCGCCAGCAATGACAGATTTCTTTCTTACGAGGCTTCTAGACTATATTACAAAGTTTAAGGTAAGCTATGATAGAGCATTTAATATAGTTTCTAAAAGGTATAAACCCCCTAAATGGCTTTATAACATGTTCTACAAGATTGGATACTACATTGTCCTAAATTATTATGGGTTAAGATGGCTTGCTGCTAGGAAGGGTTTTGGCAAACGACCTATAGCAATGATCACGTATTTCAGGAGCATAGGATATAGTGTAAGAAGGCTTGAACATATTCTTGAAAAGGAAGTAGAGGGTTTAACAACTATTAAGAGACTTAGTATAAGGTACTCTTATCCAGAATACATTATACGTGATCTAATGGGTAGACTGGAGAGTATTGATGAGCTAGAGCAATATCTTAGAAAACTTAATGAACGGAAGACATGGCTTAGAGTAAACTCATTGAAATGAAGCATCAATGATGCTATTTCCTGTCTTAAAAGAAACTATGTTGATATAGAGAGGGATAGTAAGCTAGGATACATGCTCTATGTAAGAAGACCTCTATGGATCAAGCCTGGGAAACTGGATTGTTTCCATAAAGGACTTGTTATACCCCAGGATATTGCAAGTGCATATGTTGTTGAAGTCTTTAATAAATTGGAGGGGGATGGAGTATACCTTGATACATGTAGCGCCCCTGGTGTTAAGCTAGGTCTACTCTTTATGCTTGACAATAGTATATACATGGTTGTAGCTGTTGATAAGTCTTGGAAACGCCTAAACTCTCTAAAGAAACTAGCTAGACTACAAAACATACCAGGTTATAAACTATCTATTATCCATGGAGATAGTGCATCCCTGGCTTATCCAAGAATTTTTACGAAAGCCCTTGTTGATGCTCCATGTAGTGGATCAGGCTCTATACCAAGTGATCCAGGTGTAAAGATAGCATTGGCTAGAAAGAATAAGCTCTACTACTATACAGAGCTACAGAAAAAGATCCTTGCTAATACACTGAGATATGCTAAGAGAGTAGTATATGCTGTATGCAGTATACATCCAGCTGAAGGCGAGGAGGTTATTGAATATTTTGTTAACAAAGGTGTTGCTGAACCAGTTGAAGTAGATATAAAATTGCCTAAAGCATACCATGGCTACAGGGTATCTGATAAGACTTATAGAACATACCCTCATAGGAATAGGAGCCAGGGTTTCTACATAGCTGTTCTTGAGAGGAAGAGAGCTTTATGACAAAAGCAAGAATACTACATGCCTACGGCCCGCATCCAAGTAGGCGTGCTAAAGGATATATATTAGTAGTTGATCCTATTGGTCTTCCAAAGAAATGCCCATATAACTGTGTCTACTGTCCAGTGGGAGAAACTGTCATTAAATCAATAACACCTGTAGCTCTTGTTCCTCCAAATAAGATTGTTGCTGATACAGAGTATGTTATCAAGAGAATAGGATGCGGCTTTAAAGCAGTGCTTTTTGGTGGATCAGGTGATGCTTGGCTTAATCCCTGGCTTCCCCTGGTTATAGATAGGATTATAAAGCTCCTAAAAGACTATGGCTGTAATGTAGAGTATTGGGCTTATACAACAGGGTTCCTAGTTAATAAGGAGTGGAGTCGTAAGCTATTAGGCTTATTCAATAAGATATATCTAAAAATTGATACTGCTATAGGGGAGGATTACCAGGCTATAAATCGTCCACATGAGAATGCTAGACTTAGTACTTTAAAGGATATAGTTAGAGAGGTTGTATCCGAGGATTTTATTGCAGATATAACTCTAATAGACTATGTTGGGATAATGAACTCTTCAAGAGAATCTATTGAAACACTTGCAGCCTTTCTTGATATGGCTGGGATCAAGAATATTCTATTAAATACCATCAATAGACCTCCTCTCTATAAGAGTGTAAAACCTGTTACATCAAAGATTATGAAGAGGGCTATGGAGGTTCTTATTGAACACGGTTTTAATGTAGAGCTTTTACCAAATAACGTGGTTATCAATGAATATGGCGAGACTATAGATTTTGATCCCCTTATCCTATATAATCATTTATTAAGAAGACCATTACTGGTAAATGAAGTATCTCTATCTTATAGACTACATGTGTCAGAGGCAGCAATGATTCTAGAACAGATGGTGGAGAAGGGGTTTGTTATAAGGAATCCTTGGAGGACAAAGATATATTATCGTGGGGTACTGAGTCGCTAATCCTCTCTATAGAGGAGACTGAATGCTAGAGGAGCTATAATTGTTGTTGATAATGCTACAACAATAATGGTACTGTATTCGTTCTGGTTAATTAGTCCATAGTCTAGTCCAAGCTTCATTAAAGCTGTTTCAAGTGCTCCACGCCCAGTCATAGCCATTCCAGATGCAAAGCTTTTTCTCCAATTCCTGAGACTTAGAAAAGCTATTGGGGTACATCCAAGAATCTTACCAAGTACTGCAGCCCCTAGCAGTACAAGATACATTATAGGAGTTATACCTGTTGGCACAAGCAGTAATCCTACGTATGTGAAGAACATTGGTATAAACAGTGCCTCAAGTACAACGCTTAAATCATCAATGAACTCTGTAAGTATAACTCTAGTCCTAATCATTGGGTCATGGAATTCTCTACCCCTACCAATTAATATACCTGCAAGATATGCTCCAATTAGTTCACTTAAACCAACTTCTCTAGCGAGTAGTGCTAGGAGAAAAGCTGTTACTATTGATGCACTAGCAAATGCTAGGTAATCCTTAGAAAGTCTTTCATAGAATTGCTTAAACTTTGTTGCTAGGAGCTGGCTTATCCCTATAACAATTGTTATAAACAGTATTGTTGCAACAACTATGTAGTTTATGTCAGTTGATACATTAAGGGTTAGACTAGATAGTATGCTTATAATAAATACTGCTACAATATCATCTACAAAACTAGCACCTATAATAAGTGCTTTAACATCTCTTCCACCAACTCTTGCCAGAGCTGCTGCAACAGTTTCTGTAGCAGTATTTGATAACGCTATTGCTATAAACAATGCCTTTACCCCAGTCAGCCCTAGTGGGTAAAGAACACTGTATACTAGAGAGAATGTAACAACTACTCCAAGAACCCCCATTAGTATAATGTATTTGAACCTCCTTCTTAGCTCTCTAAAATCTGTTGTTAATCCTGTATAGAATAGTAGGAGTAGTAAGGCTACAGAAGATATGATCTCTAATTCATAGCTGGGCTTTACAAGACCTAGTACATATGGGCCAAGTATAATTCCAGCTACTACATGGCCTACAACAGGATGTATACCTTGTTTCTTAAGTGGGTAGCCAAGGAGTTTTGCTAGAACCAATAATTTAACTAGATCGCTGAGGAAATTCAACTATGAATTCTCCACCCTAGCTTCTTACTCTATATCCTATAATCTTTGAGCCAGTAAATAGGATTACCATATCATCGTTAACAACTATGGGCTCCATACCTGGATCAGTTCTATCAACTTCCCTAACACCATCTATTCCTAAGCTAAAAACCCTGGTCTCCAAGGATCTTACACCATCATATGCAGCTACTATTCTATCACTGTTTAAGACACGTGTAATACCTTCAATTAATGGTAAATGCCATAATGGTTTACCATAGAAATCATATGTTACAACTAGGGGTAGCCCATTAATTATTGATAGTGTTGTAACTGTTGAAAGATCTTCATCAATATAATATACACCTCTGGTACTAGGTGGTTTTACAAGGAAGTACTCTATGCTATAATCCTTTAGATTATATATCTTGAGGTAGAACTTGCCAATAACGCCTACATAGTTACTCCTATACATATAAGTGTA
>JAGGXK010000101.1 GCA_021163115.1 Desulfurococcales archaeon
AGATAATACTGCCCATATCCTTACATAACTTGTATCCAGAGAACTCGTCTAATATTTCTTTAAATTCTCTGCTTCTAAGAGTGCTTATAAACTCCTTGATCTTCTTTGACTCCACCTTATCAGCTCTTGTGATAAAGTCAAAATCCTCCCACGTTATATGAATAAATGGAAGCTTATATGCCTCGGCAACCCACTTAATAGCTATACCTATATCTGCTTCTCCAGAGGCAATTCTTCTAACAACATCTATATGGGTATATACTTCATCTCTATACCCCTTGATGGTATTCCTTATAGTGTCTTGGTTTAGCCCTCTTTTCTCTGACTCCTTAGATATTATTTGTTCTAGTAGAAGCCTTGTACCTGAACCAGGGTTCCTGTTTACAAGCCTTAGTTCTCCATTCAATAGTTTGTCAACTGCTTCTCTATAGCTCATATGCTTCCTTACTACAAACCCCTGTTCTCTCTTAAACCCCTTTATCAATACCAGTTCTTCTCCTCCACCATACCTCCTTAGATACTCTATGTTATAGCCCCCTGTATCTGGGCCAAGGATATGTATCCCTGCTAGATCAGATTCGTTGAGGAGTATAGTGGCCAGCCCCTTTAAAGAGCCAATCCAGTGTACATCTACTGACACACCCCTGTTTCTTAGTATGCCGAAGAGATGTTCTAGAGCAATATCATGGCTTCCCGTATAAACTAGTGTACCGGTTTCCACCACAACACCCTTTGCTTCCACCACAAGCTCTCTATTAAAGAATCTCCTATACTCCCCAAGATACCTCTCAACAAGACTTCTACCATATGCTGTAAGCCTTGCACCACCCCTTAACCCTCTCTTTGACTCAACAATCCTTGCACCAAGAACCCTCTCAATCCTAGATATATGCTCCCAAGCCCTAGAATATGGTATACCAAGTGCTTTAGAAGCAGCTAGTATAGAACCAAGCCTATCAACCAGTATCAACAACCTAGCACCAGCTTCATCCAACACAATATTATCATTCATAACAAGCTTAAGCTCAAGCCTCGCTTCAACACCCTCTAAGACCATGGACCTTCAACCCGGTTAGAGAGTAGACCTAAGGAATTGCCCATACTGAATATATAGTTTATGGGCATAGTTTAAAGTTCTAGTAAATTCTCTCTACTATACCGTCAAAATGTATGTCAAAGCTCATTATGTAGCCTGAAGTATACATGTGATCGTATTCTCCCTTTAATGCTTTTTCAATAGATCTACAGCTCTTTTATGGTTGATATCCCTGTTATTTCTTGTAGCAACAAATATATTTGTATCTATGAATACTGCCACTTTCTGCCACCATAGAGGGCCTCATCAATCCTTACTGAAGCATCTTCTATGCTCCAGTCAATAGGTTTCTCCAAAAACTCCTGCATGGGATCCCTAGACTTCTTACTAGATCTAAGTTTTTCAAGAACAACATCTTCCTGTTCAAGACCTATTTCAATAAGCTTCTCCAAGATCTCATATAAGCTAACTTTAACCCCCCGTAGTCTTAGACGCGCCTGTAATTCCTCAAGTTTTTTCTTAGCCCCTGTCCTAAGCTTGACACTAGTATACTTGGATACCATAATACCACCATGCACGCTATTCTACCTAGTAGAAATAAGTATTTTACTTAATAATTTAGTAAACCAAAACCTATTCCTTATTAAAAACTTTACTCTAAGCAATGTCCTGAACATAGGTTGTGTTGTAGAAAAATGCTTCTATGGTCTATAATTGAATAGCTAGTCTTCCAGTGATGCTCTATCAAAGAGAATCATTGCGATAATTGTGAATATTGTTGTAAATATCGAGAGTATTGCTAGGTCGAGTAGAGGGTTCATGAAGCTAAGCCCTGTATCGGTGCCTGTTAGCCAATACCTTGAACCATGTACTGCATAGGTTAATGGGTTAAATAGTGCTATAGTTTTCATCCAGTCAGGCATAGTTTTTAATGGGTAGAATACACCACTCATAAACATTAATGGCATTGTCAGCAGGTTTACGATCATCTGAAACCCTTCCATACTACTAAATCTAAGTGATAATGCTATTCCTAGGCCTGTAAATCCAAGTGACATTATGAATATATAGGCTAGTGCAGCAGGTATACCCCATATATTAATGCTCCCTGAAACTAGTAGCGATAATAGTATTATTGCTGTAGAGTGGATTGTGTTAATTATTGCATCACCAAGCATTCTCCCAAATATAATTGATCTACGGCTAGCTGGTGCCACCAAGGTCTCCTTAAGAAAGCCGAACTGTTTATCCCATATAACGCTTATCCCTGATATAAAGCTGCCCATAAATGCTGTCATGGAGGCCATGCCTGTTATTAGGTACGTTATATAGTCTACGCCACCAAATAGTGTTGTAAAATACTTTGATACAATGTTCTTTAGGAGCTCTGGATTAATTTTTACAAAACTAGGCCATGTTGACGTATCAATGTTTTGTGCACTAAATATCGCGCCAAAACCTAGCCCAAGGAGTATTATCCATAGCAGGGGCTGTACTATAACTGATACTATTCTTGAGCGCGAGCTGATCCATCTTTTTAACTGCCTATAGATCATTGAAGCTACTGCATTAAGATCTCTGTCATCCAATTAGATCACCTCCAATGCCTCCTCATATAAGCCCTCCTTATAACAGGGGTTTCCTCAATAGTCTCTCTAAGCTCTCTACCTGTTAGGTGTAAGAAAACCTCGTTAAGAGTAGGTCTCCTATAGCTAACTTCCTGTATAACAACATTGTTAGATAATGCTATATTGAATAGCTCTGGTAAAACCTTTGGCGCATTATCTACAAGAACCTCGATCCTGTTCTCCGCTATCTTCCTACATTCCCTAGCAAAAGATAGTTCTCTACAGAAACTGTCAATATCCCCCCTAAGTACCAAGTATATAGCGTCTCCCCTCAACATAGCCTTTAGTTCATCAGGTGTCCCCATGGCTATTATTTTTCCATGATCCATTATAGCAATCCTACTGGCAAGTTCCTCTGCTTCATCCATGTAGTGGGTTGTCAATAGTATAGTCATATCATACTCTCTCCTTAGCTCACGGATATAATTCCATATCCTAGCCCTTGTCTGAGGATCCAGTCCTATTGTTGGTTCATCAAGTATTAGGAGCTCTGGTTCATGTAGTAGGCTCCTAGCAATCTCCAACCTCCGTCTCATACCACCACTAAAATATCTAACCTTTTTTGATGCAAACTGTTTTAATTCAACAAAATCAAGAAGCTCCATGATCTTGTCATGGAGCTCCCTACCCTTTAGTCCATAAAGTTTTCCATGAATATACATGTTATCGTAAGCAGTTAACTGGTTATCAAGACTGGGATCCTGGAATACTATGCCTATTTTTTCTCTAACTCTTTTGGATTCTTCTACAACATTATACCCACTAACAAATACTCTACCAGATGTTGGCTTTAGGAGTGTAGCTATTATGTGTATAGTAGTTGTTTTACCTGCACCATTAGGTCCAAGTAATCCGAATATTTCTCTTCTACCAATAGTGAATGAAATATTATCTACAGCAACTATGTCCTTAAAATTCTTAACAAGGTTTTCTACAACAACTATTTCATCCATAAGCTTCACCCTTTTAAGTCCTCAACCTCTCTCATAAAATTCTCAGCAGCCCTCCTGATCCTTTCAAGCTCCTCTTCACTAAGCTGATCAATTCTTTCAAATAACACCTTAGCAGTTCTTAGTAAGTTAAATAATCCAGCCTTCCTTGCAAGTATTATTTTTTTCTCATGCTTTCTAGCTTGCTGGAGCAACTCTGTATTATCCTCTAGATACTTAATGCCAGCTTCAGTTATTTTGTATACAATACTTTTCCTAGAACCAGTATATACTTCTGTAGCTTCAACTAACCCCATTTTCTCAAGAGTTCTTAGGACGGGATAGATCATTGAAGGACTTGGTTTAAACCCGTATTTATTCTTAATTAATTCTATAAATCCATATCCATGAATGCTGTGTTTCCTTAGTTCATCTAAAAATAATACCTCAACATATTTTCTGAGCATTTTCCTGAGACCTGTATCCATGATGGTACTCCTCTAGCATATATCATAAGATATATCCCTAATAAATATATCTTATGACATATCTCCTGATATATTAAGGAATATTTTAGAAAACTATTTAATTAAGAATATCAAAAATTCATGATGCCGAACTGAGGTAGTAT
>JAGGXK010000045.1 GCA_021163115.1 Desulfurococcales archaeon
ATGCATGGGTTCTAGGCTATGATGTTATTGATGAAGCTCAGAGAGTTAGAGAGGTTATTGGTGTATCTCTTAGTGTTGAACGTGGTTTCTTCTGGAAGCTAACTGGTTTTGAGAACTTGAAGTACTTTGGTATGCTTAGAGGGTTTCATGGCAGAGAACTTGATGAGAGGATAAATTATGTCATGGACCTGGTAGGGCTTAGAGAGCTTGGTGGCCATAGGAAGCTCTTTGAGGAATACAGTCTTGGTATGAAGGCTAGGCTTAGTATAGCTCGTGCACTACTCCATAACCCAAGTGCCCTTATACTTGATGAGCCAACACTGGGTCTTGACCCACCTAGTGCTAGGAGGATTAGGGATCTGCTTGTAAGACTTGCACGTACTCAGGGAATAACTGTACTGATTACATCCCATAACATGTTTGAAGTAGAGCTCATATGCGATCGTGTAGCAATAATTGACAAAGGAAAAATAATTGCACTAGGAACCATACCTGAGCTTAAAAAACTTGTATCCAAGGAAGTACCAGTTGTTGTTAAGGCCTGGAAACCTGGGTTAACAGCAGATGTTCTATCAGAAGCTATTCGTGGAAAACTTGGTGTTAAAACAGGGATAGCTGTTGATGAGAAAGGCTATGCTAGGGTAAAGGCTTTGGTACCTATTGGTGAAGAGGACAAGTACATCCATGATATAATTGACGTATTAAGAAGCTTTGGTGCTCGGATAAGACTTGCTAAGACCGAGGAGCCTACGCTAGAGGATGTATTTATAAAGCTTACAGGTGGTCTGGAATGGCGATAGCCTACGTTTTTGCTGTTATGAAGGCTAATCTCTATGCATTCTATTGCTGGATCAAGAATAATCGTGGGCTAGCATTCATGATGCTGCTATGGCCGTATATGATGGCATTCTTCCTAATAGGTATAGGCTCAATACTTGGAAGCATCGATGTTTATAGTAAGAGAATAGGTGTAGAGGATCCAATATTCTACATACTTGCCTCAAGCAGTATAATGGTTTCAAGCATAAATATTGTAGATAATGTAGCTGGCGAGCTACTTAGACATAGATGGGTTGGAACACTACCATATGTAATGGCTTCACCCCCGAGATTCATCGTCTTTGCCATAGCAGGCCCAATACCTGCTACACTAGTAACAAGCTTTGTAACCATAACAAGTATACTGCCTGCAGTTATGCTTTTCAGCGGGATAACTGGCTCCCTAAAACTCTTCATTCTATTAATGATAGTATACATAGCCATGATACCGCTGATAGGTCTGGCCGTGGTTGTAGGAGGTTTATCACTAATTGTTCGGGAGGAAGCAAATATAGCTAGCTTTCTAACACCCCTCATACTCCTTGTCTCAGGAGTATTCTATCCACAAACCATACTCCCATGGATACTCAGGGTTATTGGAGATGCTTTCCCACTGGTATACGTAGTTGCTACTGCAAAGATCCTTGCACTCTACAAGATCCCCCCATTCAATATTTTTATACCAATAATAGGCATGCTCATAGCACTCTCAATACTCTATAACAGTCTTGCAGCCCCAGGTATGCTGGTTATAGAGAAGAAGATAAGGGAGGCTGGTGAGTATGGTGAATAAAAACATGGTCAAGGCTATACTATGGCTTCACCTACTAAGGCTTTCAAGGTATAAGTATAGCTTTGTTAACTATATACTGGTTGATATATTATGGTATATGATATTCCTCCTAGGAGCACTAATGTTTGTGCCAACCCAGGGCTTCGTGGATACAGCAATCATAACATTCTGGGGTATAGTATTATGGGTTATATTAAACAATAGTGTATGGCTTATAGCTGGCTGGACATGGTTTATACTATCAATAGGTATGGTTGATGAACACATACTCACTAACACAAACCCATTACTATTTATAACAGGAAGGTTTATAACAGGGATGACTATATCGTTTTCAACAATCCCCCTAGTACTCATAATATTTACTAATATAGCAGGCTCTAAAGCACTAACAATACTACATCCACTCTGGCTTATAACAGGGATGATGCTAATGATCTCCTATGCTGTACTCTATGCACTAGCCCTGGCAGCCCTTAGCTTGAGAACAGAAGTCCCGGGATCAATGCTTGATATACTTAACATATTTATGTACATTGGCGGAGGCCTTGGGGCACCATTAAAGTTTATGCCTGAAGCTCTTAGAAGCTTCGCTATACTAATGCCCTATACTCATGCAGCTGAAATAGTTAGGTATGGAGTTCTAGGTATAGAGCCCTATCTAGGTCTTGGCAGAGAAGCCGTTATAGCAACAGTCTATCTAGCAGGAATGGCCATAACTGTATACTTTATTGTAAAAAGGGTGACAGAATACATAAGAAGATATGGTGCAAGGGCTGTGGGCATGATGTAACATTATCTCTTCTTCACTTTAATCCTCTTCTTAAATAGTCTTGCTGTGAATATTCTCTCTGTATTCACTATACGGTATGCTATGACAGTTGCTGCTCCCGCGTATGCTATATTTGATACACTTGCGATCAATCCTAGTTCCTGGTTGCCTAGGATCATTAGTTTTGGTATAAAGCTTATGTTTGCTAGAGGAATTAGGGAAAGTACTGCTCTAACTGTATAGCTTAGACTGCTTAAGTCAATAAACATTGATAGGAAGAACATTATGATTAATGGTGTTAAGGCATAGTTTGATACAAGTTGTGCTGTCCTTACATCCTCTGCAAACAAGCTCAATATCATGGCAAGCAGTAAACCAAATAATACAGCCCCAATCATGCCTGCACCAATATAGTATACAGTATTTGGTGGAAGAACTATGGATAAATTAATACCCTCCCCCCCTACAGCCCCTGCAGGAGCTGATAAGGAGCCTGCGAGGAACCATAATAGTATTGCTCCATAAATTACTACATACGCTATACCTATAATGACAGACACCAGTAGTTTTACACCAACTATTGTAAGCCTATTTATTGGAAGAGTTAATAGGGTTTCAAACATCTTCTCCTCTTTCTCAACAGCTATACTTGTTACTGCAAACTGTATAATGAATACAAGCATAATGAATACCATAAGCGGTATAATAAGGCTTGTAGTAAGCACTCCTGCAAGAACCTGCTCAGGTTCCTTAACAATCTTTGTACCTAGGACAACAAGTGATGTAGAGTTTACTGGATATCTAACAAACTCCTCTGGAACACCGGATTTAGCTATAATTGATCTAGTAATGTTTTCTGAAAAACCCCCTATAAGCTCTGAAGCCCTGTCAGCAATACCCATTTCAAAGACCGTCAATGCCTTAAACCATACATAATACTCTATGACAGCAGTCTTATTTGCCGCCAATGCCTCACTAAAATTGCTTGGTATAACATAGAGTATTCTAACACCAAGACTAGACATTATATCCGGTATATGTTCTGCATTATTTTCAACAAGCTTAAAAGTTATCCCTTGATCCCTTAAATAATCGATAAACCTCTGGCTCCAAACTCCATGATCTAGATCAATTATGGCTATCACCCCGGATTCCCGGATAGCTTGCTCAGCCTGCTGCGTTATAGCAGCAAACATTATACCATACATAACCCCTATCATTACTAGAGGAACAACAAACATTGCTATAAGCATCTTCGGGTCACGAATAATACTCTTAAGCTCTTTAACCAGTAGTGTTATGAACGCTGACACCTCTAAAACCCGCCTCCTACAAGCTTTACAAATACCTCCTCCAAGTTCTCAACACCATGCTCTTTAATAAGATCACGTGGAGCCCCCTCAGCTATTAGCCGTCCCTTATGGACAATGCCTATACGGTCACACAGGTATTCTACTTCAAGCATGTTATGGCTTGACAGCAATATGGTTACACCATGTTCGTGTGCATAATTCTTTATAGCTTCACGTACCTTAACAGCATTTACTACATCCAGCCCGCTTGTAGGCTCATCAAGTATTGCAAGCTTGGGTTTAATCATAAGAGTCTTAGCAACTAATAGCCTCCTTAACATACCCTTACTATAAGTCTTAACCTTGTCCCTAAGCCTATCACCAAGACCACTAATCTTAATAGCCTCCATAACCATTCTATCCTTCTCCTCCTCATCCCTAGCAAAAAAGCTTGCTATAAACTCTAGAAACTCTAAGCCTGTAAGATACTTGTATGCACCAGCTTCTTCAGGTAAGTATGATATAACTGATCTAACCTTATCAGGCTCCTTAACAACATTATAACCATATACAATAGCTTCTCCTTCTGTTGGCTGGAGAATAGTTGCAAGGATCCTTAACGTAGTTGTCTTACCAGCACCATTAGGCCCTATAAGCCCAAAGATCTCTCCCTCTCTAACACTAAAGGAGAGTTTATCAACAGCCCTAACACCGCCTGGATAAACCTTAACTAGATCCCTAACAACTACAATAGGATCAGTCAATCCACAGCACCCTTTACACTAATCCAGCTGAGAGATAAAACATGTAACTATAGTAATATAAGGGCTTCTCTAATAAGAAAAACTACTAGTTATATCTTGTTCTTTTTCCCATCCTTAAGATACTTGTTAAACCATTCAAGAATATGTTTAAGTCTCTCAACTCTGTGCTTAGGCTTCCCACGCCTAGATAAGTCATGGTTTTCTTCAGGGAAGAGTATCAATCTTGTTTCCCTACCTAATAGCTTTAACGCTGTATACAGTGAGGTAGCCTCTGCTACATGGCATCTATAGTCTTCTAGACTATGTATAATGAGCAGCGGAGTTTCAATATTTTTAACATAACTTAATGGGCTCTTATTCAGGAACTTCTCCGGGATATCCCATGGAAGCCCCCCGATCTGGTCTACGTCGAAATAGTATCCTATATCAGTTGCTCCAAAACTTATAAACCAGTTAGAGATTGATCTCTGGGTTACAGCTACCTTAAACCTATTTGTATGACCTACGACCCAGTTTGTCATAAATCCTCCGTAACTACCTCCTGTTACACCAAGTTTTTCCTCATCTATTTCATCCCCATACCTCTTCATAATCTCGTCAACAAACTCCATTAGATCAAGATAGTCTCTTTCACCATATCTTCCTCTTATATCAGCGAACTCTTCACTATATCCATCGCTTCCCCGTGGGTTAGAGTAAATAACATTGTATCCATTGCTTGCAAGAAGATGGAACTCAAACATAAACCCTTCTCCATATGCAGTCTTAGGCCCGCCGTGAATCTCAAGTATAGTAGGTTTCTTTCCCTCCCCATTATATGATCTAAGAATCCATCCCTCAACCAACACCCCATCGCTTGCCTTAAACACTATCTTCTCCGGCTTCTTCAGCCCCCATCTTTCAACAAGTCCGTCATTAAATCCTGTCAGTTTCTCTTGTTTACTATTCTCAAGAAGATATAGTTCATTAGGATGACTAGATGTCATATAGGTATAAGCTACTTTTCCATTATATACACTAAATTCGTCAACAACACCACCAGATACAAGTAGCTCGGGTTCATTACTAAATGGTTTAATCCTGTAGAGTCTAACCTCGCCTCCCCATGCAGCTAGATAGTATATGTAGTTATCTATATCCCAGTGTAGATCATTTCCGTGGCCAAAGCCCCTGCTATCACAGTTCATATTGTTTGCATGGTTTCTGTCAAAATCATTTACTAGTATAGGCTCCTGGCCTCTCTGACTAGAATCAATAATCCATAACCTATGATTGCTTGCAAGACCTCTTGGAAGCCTATTGCCTTTGAATACAAGGTATTTGCCGTCAGGGCTCCAAACAATCTTTATGACTCTCATAGGCTCCTTGATAACTGTATAGTCCTCGCTAGATCCTAGATCGAATACATGGATTTCATGAAGGATAGGTTTCCTACGATCAATTCTAAGAACATAAGCTATTTTCCTTCCATCAGGGGAGGGGGTAGCATATACTATATCCTGTTCCTTACCAATACTTATCTCAGGCTCCCATATCTCCCCATTATCTACTTCAACAACATAAACCCATCCCTGGAAACCATATACCCATCCAACACCATTATACCATATAGGTATAGTGTCAATAATTTTTACATTTTCATCGATTTTGCCACGGTTTGATAAAACAAGTATTCTCCTTGAATCACTAAACCAGTGGAACGAGCTCACACCATTAGGGAACCAGTGAAGGAACCAGGGCTCACCCTTAGTCCTTATAAGCCATAATCCACTACCTTTCTCTTTCTCATTAGGGGGCTTTCCTGGTCTCTGGTTATTTATAAAAGCTACTAGATCGCTTGAAGGGGACCATTTACCATATTTATCACTAGGCCCCTTTGTTAGCGGGTAAAGAGCGCCATTATCGTAGATCCATAGCTGGCTAACATAGATATTTTTATCAAGATCTGTTGCCGTTCTAAGGAACAAGATTTTCCCATGAATACCTATATTGGGTGCTGATACAAATACGATCTTAGAAAAATCTTCTGGCTTTAGCTTAGCCAATTGACGGCTCACCTGCCTATGTACTTAGGATAGTATATATCACTGCGTAGTGATATATAAGGAATATACTCATCACCCCTCCTTCTTAATAATAATTCTAAATACAATAAACTTAATTTAGGAATAACTAGAGCCATCTTCTAGGTGTTATTGGTCATGATTATTGATGAGCTTGCTAAGCTTATATCTTGTTACATTGAGGATGATGAGATCACTGTGCTTGATACATGCCTTGGGTTAAAGTATACATATGTATTAGTTAGGGGAAACTATGGTACTGCATTAGGCATCGCATTTACAAGCTCTGCCGGGATAAGTCATGAAGGGTTTCTAGAGAAACCGCTTGCTATTAACAATTTACCTAAGCTTGTATCATCCCCAGGTATTTACTATAAAGTATTAGGTGCTGCATTATTAAATGCTCTATCCCAATACCTTATGTTCAATAAAAAGTTTTTTAGAGAAAACATTGTAGAGCATATTGATATACTGGATGTTATCAATTTAGAGCATGTATCAAAAGCACTGCTTGTAGGCTACATACATCCTATTGCAGAGAAGCTTAGAAAATGGGGTGTGGAAGTAGTCTCTGTTGAGAGGGATCTCTGTAAAACACGTATGCTGGACCATGTATATATTGATACCGTATTACCTAGGCTTGTAAAGAATATCGACTTAGCAATAATAACTGGCTCAACAATAGTAAATGATTCAATAGACTATGTATTAGAAACCATACGCGAAATACCATTAAAAGTTATTACCGGGCCTACAGCTCAATTCCCGAAAATAGGTACGCTTTCAACAAAATACCATATAGACTATATTGGTAGTATTCATATAGTTGATGTAAAAGGAGCAATTAGAACCATAAAAATGGGTGGAGGCACTAAATGGTTGTTAAAGCATGGGTTTAAATATATTATAAAATAATCTATAAAATAACCTTTAGTATTCTCTTTAGGATCCCCTAGTGATCCCTTATATAATATTTCCTTAGAACATTCTTAATGTCAGCAGCCTGAGCAAATGTCTTTACAGCATTCATGGAGATCTCAAGGAATTTTTCTTTATCACTATTATAGAGGTCTATTATGCTAAGTAGCTTTTTCTCAAACTCTTTATATTCTCTCTCATTAATCTCTTTTGCACGGGGATCATTGTATATATCTATAAAGTCTCTTATGTCTTCTCCAAAGAGCCAGCCATTTACTCCGTCTTTTATGAGTTCTAGTGCACCTCCATCTCGGCTTGATAGAGTTGGTGCTCCATTGATCCCCGCTTTCATATAGCTTGTTCCACAAGCCTCCCATCCACTAAATGGGGTGAAGAGTAATAGGTCTATTCCTTGGAAGATCTTCTTTGCTATGGGTACGTTATAGTCATGGATATACACTACATTGTTTAGTCTTAAATGAAGCTTCCTAAACCATCGTGCATAACCTAATCCATCATTGTCTCTTGGATGGGGTTTTCCTCCAAGAATAAAGAATACGTTTAGGTCACTATGATCTTCTATAAATCTTGCTATAAAATCTGGTCTCTTATACCTTGCAAGTCTACGTGTCCACGATAAGACCAGGTAATCATTAAGTGACACATTTTCCTTATACCTCTTTAATAGGGCCTCAAGATCTTTTTTAGCCGCCTTCTTTATTTCCAAGAGTTTCTCGGAAGTTAGACTACCCTCTCTATATATCTTAAGTATTGCTGGATTACACCATCTCTCTATATCAATGCCATTGGTTACAGGCTTTATTTTGCCAAGGAATCTTGGGAAAACCTTTCTAATAACATCTTGTTGTTTAGATGATACAACAAAAGCCTCTCTAACTCTTTCAAGAGCCATTTCTGTTAATACTACATAGTCTCCTATAAAGGCGCCGAACTCACGGGCTATAAAGTCTCCTGGGAACCCGGGGTGACCCCAGGGTCCGGGTGTATGGATTACTAGCCTATACCTGTTTTCTAGGGGCATGGATAATAGGATTAGAGCTGTATGAGCCTCCTGTAGGTCAATAACACTAATGTTTTCTAGTCCAATCCTTTCTCTAAGATAGTAGGTTGAGGACTTAGCTAGGAATGCGTACCGGAGAAATTGTTCTTCTATACTATTCTCTATATACACTTGATCGGTTAGTATACGGGCCCATTTAGGACAAACACTTTCAAACAACACAGCTTTAGCTGGGCCAAGTGTATAGCTCCATGGACGGACGATAACCTCTTCCCCTCTAAGACTTATGGAGAACTCTTCCTCAGGCTCAAGAGCCTTCCATACAATAGAGGGTTGTCTCTGAGGAGCAGATATAGGTGTCTCTCCATCAAACCTATAGTTTACATAGCCTCTACGATAAAAAAGGCTTAACACAAGATATTCAAGCCCCATCCTGGCAGCCGTATAGAGCTTATCCCCCTCAAGAACACCCAGGCCACCAGCATAAGTGTAGGGTTCATCTAATGCTATTTCAGGAGTTATACTGACAATAACCATATCTATCACACATAAGGCTTTTACAAAATCAGCTATTAATAAACCAATATACTTGGAGAGTAAAAATAGTTAGTTCTTCCTTTATCATTATAGAAAAACATGTTAATCCATAACAGTATCCCTGGTTTGGAAATAGTTTTTATTCTGCAAGGTGTTTCTTTATTGATATAGAATAGGCTAGGTTTATAGGGGTAGTGATTTGCCAGTTATAGATGTTGAGAAATGGGATCTTGAAAGGCTTGTTGGCAAGAGACTTAGTAGAGAAGAGATCCTTGATCTCCTTTCACGGGTTAAGTGTGAGATAGAAGTATTTGAGGGAGACACTATAAGTTATGAAGCACCCCACGATCGACCTGACTTGTTTAGTGTTGAAGGACTGGCTAGAGCTATTAGATCATTACTTGGTATTGGTGGGATAAACTTTAACTTTGTTGATAGGGGTGTTAAGGCATATAATATGGGTGTTCCAAGGAGACCGTATGTAGCCTTTGCTATTGTAGAGGATCTAGTTCTTGATGACGAAGCTGTTAAACAGCTTATGAATCTTCAGGAGAAACTACATATAACTTATGGTAGGGGGAGACGGAAGGCTAGTATAGGGCTCTACGATCTTGATGCCCTCCGGCTTCCAGTATATTATGAGCTAAGGGATCCTTTGGAGACATGGTTTACCCCCCTTGGGGAAACAAGGGAGATGAATCTTAGAGAAATTCTCGAGGAGACCGAGAAGGGTAGAGAATATGGTCACTTACTCTCTGGATGGAATAAGCTTCCAGTACTAAGAGATGAAGCTGGAACTATACTCTCTATGCCCCCTATAATAAATAGTGAGGATACAAGAGTAACACCTAGCACGAAAAACGTGATTATTGATTCCACGGGCTTTGATCCAAAGACTGTTGTAGACATAGTTACAGTTGTTGCTACAAGTGTTGCTGAGAGAAGCAGGTCTAGGACTATAGTATTTGTTGATACAATAATGTCTAGCGGAGAGGTAGTGAGGGCTCCAAGATCCTCTAACCCTTCTATCAAGCTAGAGTATGGTTCTGTGGAAAAGCTGCTTGGTATAAAACTTGGTAGAGAACAGGTTATTGATGTTCTTAGGAAAATGGGGTATAAGATAACTAGTTTGTCCCAAGACCATGTTGTTGCAGAGCCTCCGCCCTATAGGCTTGATGTACTAAGGGATGTAGATCTCATTGAGGATATCGCTATGGCTATAGGATATGATGTTATAGGAAAAGCTGCAAATACTCTACCCCCAGCATATCATCCAGGTAGAAAGCATCCACTAGAACACCTGTCTAGAAGGCTTAAGCTATTATTTATTGGAATGGGGTTTAATGAAGTAGTAAACTATATGATGAGCAATCCATATATGCAGAACAAGATCTTTGGTTCAAATGATCCCTTAGTAATAGTGTCCAATCCTAAAATGGAGAAATATACATGTCTAAGAAGATGGCTTACACCAGGACTACTTGAAGTGATCCTGGTTAATAAGGAGAAGAGGAAGGTAATCAAGATATTTGAGGTAGGCGATGTAGCAATAGTTGACCCAAGATCAGAGACAGGAGTAAGAATAGAAAGGAGGATAGGATATGCTATAAGCTATCAAAAAGCTACTCTAACCGATTCCTTAGCAGTCTTAAAAACTATATCCAGTATAATAGGTTTAGATATAGTGTTTGAAAAAGCCGAGATAAAGGGATTGCTTAGAGAAAGAACAGCTATAATAAAAACAGTTGATGGGAGAACCATAGGATTTACAGGAGAAATACATCCAGAAGTACTGATAAAATTAGGTATAGAAAACCCTGTAGTAGTAGGAGAGATTATAGTTAATGATATTAAAATATAGTCCTAGAGATCAAATATCCTGTAATCTAATTCTAATTATTCGTTAACGTTTATCTTAGAATCATATAGCATAAGATCGGGGTTACAATACTATCCAGACCAGTAGGATTTAGCAAGATTCATAAAGCATCTTTTCAGGCTTTAGTTTACACCTAGAATTCTAGCCATGAGGTAATATTGTGGCTGATAGAGAGATAATAGTTAGAATACAAATAGTTGTCCATTTAGTTTTTATTCCTTAATATAAACTATGCTATGTATGATAACCAGCTTTGGTTAAAATAGAGGTGGTTGCCCTGGTTTTTGAGAAGGATCTTATA
Source organism: Desulfurococcales archaeon (assembly GCA_021163115.1). GTDB lineage: Archaea > Thermoproteota > Thermoprotei_A > Sulfolobales > Desulfurococcaceae > JAGGXK01. The sequence continues at coordinate 11,160 of JAGGXK010000045.1, forward strand.
AAAGAGATAAACAAGTATTATCGAACATTATGGGCTATAGGCCATGCAGTTTCTTTAATGAGTTGGGATACAGAGACCTACATGCCCAAGGAGGGGGCAATGGAGAGGGGGATGGCCTATGGAGAACTCCATGTTCTTGCTCAAAAGATATTGCTTGATGAAAAATTCGTATCAATGGTTGACAAGGTTGCAGAGATAGAGGATCTAAATGATTATGAGAGAGGCGTTGTAAGGGTTTTAAAGAGGGCTATCAGGATAGCTAAAGCACTGCCTCCAAGACTTGTTAAGGAACTTGCAAGGCTTAGCCAGGAGGCAAGTGTTGTCTGGAGAGAGGCTAAAGCAAAGGATAACTATAACATGTTTAAGCCTTATCTTGAGAAAATAATTAAGCTAACTAGGGAGAAAGCAGAATACCTTGGTTATGAAGAGCATCCCTATGATGCACTTATAGATCTATATGAGGAGGGTATGAGAACACGGGTTCTCAACAGGATATTCAATATCCTTGAACCAGGTATTAGGAGGGTTTTAGAGAAAGTATTAGACGAGGGTTATTATCCTAAAAAGCATCCTCTTGAGAAAAAAGAGTATAGTAAGGAAGCACTATATGAAGTTAATAAGAAGATCCTTAAAATACTGGGGTACCCTCTTGGATCTAGGACAAGGCTTGATGAATCAGCCCACCCATTTACTATTGGCATAGGTTTAAGGGATGTGAGAATTACTACAAGATACGAGGGATACGATTTTAAACGTAGCCTACTTGGAGCAATCCACGAGTTTGGCCATGCATTGTATGAGCTCCAGATTGATGAGAAATTAATGGCAACACCTATTGGAACCACTGTTAGCCTAGGTATACATGAGAGTCAGAGTAGGTTCTGGGAAAACATTATTGGTAGATCAAGATACTTTGTTGAAGCAATTTATCCACTACTTGCAGAAAAACTGGCGTTCTTGAAAGAGTATAAACCCGAGGATATATACCTATACTTTAATATCGTACGTCCAAGCCTAATAAGGACTGAAGCAGATGAGGTAACTTACAATCTCCATATAATCCTGAGATATAAGCTTGAAAAACTCATGATCACTGGTGAGATAGGGGTTGGCGATCTCCCAGAACTATGGAATGATGAAATGGAGAGACTACTAGGTATAAGGCCTAAGAAATATAGCGAAGGGATCCTACAGGACATCCACTGGAGCGAGGCAATGATAGGCTATTTCCCAACCTACACTCTTGGGAACATTATATCAGCTCAGATAAGACACCATATACTAAACGATCTCCCGGAATTCTACAATAAGATCCATAGTCTAGAGTTTAAAGAAATTAGAGAATACCTTAGAGAGAAAATCCATAAATGGGGTTCAACCTATGAACCCAGGGAGCTTTTAAGAAAAAGCTTTGGTGAAGAAATAGAGCCAAGTTATTTCCTAAAGTATCTTGAAGAGAAATATTTATCAAAGAAGATATAGTAATAATATATTCATATAATCCTTATCTTTTTTATATATAATAAACCAAGAAAGGATCCGTAGAAAAATATTTCTAAATAGTAGTAATTAAATATTTAGCTCTGTAACAACAATATTCCTATATAGCAACGTGGATACAGTAGCTATCTTCATAACTAGGTAGTACAATCTCATGGGAGATACCATGGATGTATATACGTTTGGAATAAATGTTCTTGACAAATTATATGGAGGGATACTTAGACCCGGTTCAACAATACTGATCGCGGGTCTACCGGGCTCTGGCAAAACTATACTTGCCTCCCACATATGTTATAATAACTCGATAAGAAACTATCCTTGTCTATATGTATCATTTTCAGAACATAGGGATAAATATATAGAATACATGAAGTCCTTTAATATGGATTTTGATAAACTCGAGATAGAAGGATTGTTTAAGTACCTGAAACTACCGTTGATCCCCAGTGTCAAAGCTCTTGATAACTTTATAGAATTAATAACAGAGAATGCATTAAAGCTTCAGGCAAGGGTCATAGTAATTGATGGTATAACACCTCTCTTATCTGTAATGAAAGAACTTGATAGAGCAAGAAGTTTTCTACAAACAACATTGTATGAGATACCTAGGTTGTTAGGGGGGCTACTAGTCCTTGTTGCTGATTTGCCGGAGTTAAGTACCGATCTAGGACAGACAGGTATAGAGTATGTTGCAGATCTTGTATTATTGCTTAGATACAAGGCTTATCATAACATTATACAAAGATTTATCGAAGTTAAAAAGATCAGGG
>JAGGXK010000095.1 GCA_021163115.1 Desulfurococcales archaeon
GATAGAGTATAGTAGTGTATTGATAAACCCTTTATCTTGATCAATACCATAACACATCACCTTGTCTGAGCAAGCGATATCCTCTCACTAAGTGCTTCACCTATTAACGCGAAACCCATTGCAAGCAACATAACCATGAATCCAGGGAAGAATACTAACCACCATCTACCATCAAGTAGGAATGGTTGCCCAACCCTTAGATCGTATCCCCAGTCTGGTGTAGGTGGTGTAACCGATAACCCTAGGAAGCTAAGCCCTGCCTCAGTTAATATAGCATCAGCTACACTCAGTGAAAACACAACCAGTATTGTATGGCCTAGGTTTGGCAGTATATAGTCCTTCATAATCACTTTATCACTTGCACCAAGAGCTTTAGCTGCTTCAACAAATAACTGGTTCTTCAGGCTAAGTGTCTGCCCTCTTATCATTCTAAAATATGTTGGTATATAGACAAATGCTATAGCTATAGCTGTGTTGGTTGGACTCGGGCCTAGTACAGCTGCGATAGCTATTGCCAGGATCAATGCTGGAAAAGCATACATGCTATCCATAAACATGCTTAAAGCTCTATCCAGTTTGCCTCCATAGTATCCCGAGATCAATCCCAGTGGTATACCTATAGACATACATAGCAGTGTTGCAAGGAATACCACGCCCAACACAATCCTTGAACCCCATATAATCCTTGATAACAGGTCCTGGCCAATCCTATTAGTACCCATTGGATGCTCCCAGCTAGGAGGGAGAAATGGCTTGTCAACCCTCTTCTCGGGATTATAGGGTGATATAACAGGGGCTAGTATAGCCATTAATGTAATAGCCACAACAATCCCAACCCCTATTCTAAGCATCCATACACCAGGTGCTCTAGTAAGGAGGGGTGAGAATATAATTGATGCAAGCGTTCTTACTTTTATCCTCCTAGCACTCATGGCTCTCACCATGCTAGTACTTTACTCTCGGATCAAGAAGTGCATAGATTATGTCAACGATCAAGCTTATAACGCTTACAAATATAGCAAAGAACACTATTGCTCCCTGAATGGAAGTATAGTCTCTATACTCGATCCTGTCAACAATAAATGTCCCCATGCCTGGCCAGCTAAAGGTTGTTTCAGTTAACACTGCCCCTCCAAGGAGGATTGCAAACTGTAGCCCCATCAATGTTACAACGGGTATGAAGGCATTCTTTAATGCATACCATGTAACCTTCCATCCCTTAACACCTCTTGCATGATAGGATCTAATAAAGTCTTGGCTAAGTACATCAACCATATTGTTTCTTACAAGCCTTGTATATGCACCGCTAAGGACAATGCCTAGTGTAATACTTGGTAGTACTAGATGAGCTAATGCGCTCCTTAATGCCTCCCAGTTACCAGTAATAATACTATCTAGTACATACAGTCCTGTAGGAGTTTCAAGAGATAAGCCTGGGTCAAGCCTACCTGATGTTGGTAGTATTCCTAGTACTACACCGAATATATATTGAAGCATTAAGCCAAACCATGGGATAAACAATGTATATGCTATTATACTGTAGAGCCTCATAGAGGAGTCAATAATAGTACCCCTCTTTATAGCCCCTATCATACCTGTTAATAGCCCTATCAATACACTTACTGCAAAACCAAATATTGTAAGCTCTAGAGTTGCTGGGAACCTCAGCCTAATATAGTCTATAACAGGCGTGCCCTGGGGTATAGCAAGTGTTACACCAAAGTCCCCATGCAACACCCTCCACAGATAATCAAGGTACTGAATATACCATGGTTTGTCAAGGCCAGCCATATGCATTAGATGCTGAAGCTGTTCCTCAGGAATATTCCTTGTACCGACAACCGCTAGGATAGGGTTTCCTGGAAGCATTCTAAGCAGTATAAAGACAATGGTATAGAGGATCAATACTGTGGGTATTATTAGGAGAGCTCTTATTAATATATAGTAGCCAAGACCCCTAGCCGCCACAATAACCTCCTCCCAAACCCTCTTATTTACACAGGTTAGAAGTATAGAAGATTTTTGAAAAATATAGTTGTTTTAAACAAAACCAGCCACTAGCCCTAGGACTTATAGATTGTTGAATATAGCAGTAACATTGTCGGATTTGGTATTATACCGCTAACACCCTCCCTGGCAACAATATAGAGCTTACCCTGGAATATCGGTATATATGGCACATCCTCCGCAAGAATCTGTTGTACCTGCTCATATAGCTGGGCTCTCTGATTCTGATCAGTTATAGCTTGTGCCTGGACGAGCAGTTGATCTACAGTAGTGTTTGCATACTGGGTTCCTGCCCAGGAGTTTGATTCACTGTGAAGGAATGGTGTTAGATAATCATCTGGGTCAAGATAGTCTGGATACCATCCTAGTAGATATACCATTAACTGACTGTTTCTTGTGTAGTCTACATAGGTACCCCATTCAGCACTCTTTATATCCACCGTGATCATACCTGTTGCCTCCCACTGCTCCTTAAGAACCTGTGCTATATCTGCTTCAGTATCACCATAGTGAGTTGGAGTATACCATAGCTCTATATGGAGCTTATTGTCTTCACTATACCCTGCTTGTTGTAGGAGCTGCCTAGCCAGAGTGATGTTTGCATCACCATATTTATCCTTAAATACATCTATATGGCTCCACATGCCATTAGGTACCATGCTATAGAGGGGAGTTCCTGCACCAAGTAGTACTGTATCAATTATATCCTGTCTATCAATAGCTGCTGCAAGTGCTTGTCTTACAAGCTTGCTGTTTACTGGAGGCATCTTAGTGTTTATACATATGTATCTTATAAAGGAGCCTGGAACCTCTATGACCTGGTAGCCAGCAGCTTTCTTGAAATAGTCTATATCTGTTGGCCTAAGCGTTCTCCATGCAATATCTATTTCACCATTCTCTAGAGCCAGTCTTAATGATGTAGCATCTCTAAAGAACTTTATAACAATTTTACCTGTCTTGGGTTTCTCACCATAGTAATATGGATTCGTCTCAAGCACTAATACATCATCTCTAATGAACTTGGTGATCCTATATGGTCCTGCACCACCAGCTGTCTGATCAGAGTCGATTTCATCTGGCTTATAGTTTGGATGTACTGGGAAGTATGGTGGTGTTGCTAGTAGTGCTAGGAAGTATGCTGTTGGTTGTTTTAAGTGGAATACTACAGTTAGATCATCTGGTGCCTCAACACTTTCAACAAAGGATGTTACAAGCCATGCTGGATCACCATTTATTTTCATAACCCTGTTTATACTTCTAACAACATCCTGGGCAGTTAATGGTTTTCCATCAGCAAACTTTAACCCACCTCTAAGATGAAATGTCCAAGTCTTACCATCATCACTTACCTCCCAGCTCTCAGCAAGACCAGGTTCTATCTCTAATGTCCCTGGCTTGTATTTTACAAGGCCCTCCATGATATTATTTAATACCTCCCATGTAAAGAAGTCATAGGCATTCGAGGGATCAAGATCTGTTACTTTATCGGTTACGCCAATAACTATTTGCTTGGCAGCCGCTGGCGTAGTTGTAGGAGAAGGCGATGAAGTAGTAGGGCTGGGTGAGCTAGTTGTAGGAGAAGAGGTAGCGGACTCTGTAGGAGCCTGCCTACCTAAACCAGCGTACCATACCGCTACAACACCTATTATTATTAATAATATCACTACAATAATGCCTGTTGTCTTACCTATAGCCTTAAGCCTATACGTATGCATACATTTAGCCACCCATACAGCCTACTAACTATATCGCAGTAAAGACCTTAGTAAATAAATAAACTTTTCCCATAATAATCCCACAGATAATCTATTGCATAGAAGCCCATGTGTTTGTACATATATTTTGTACAACAGAGAACATTGAGGGTAATCATTCCTACAAAGGGGTCTGGTTTGTACCTTACATTATTCTCTTTAATAAAAACTCATTCATTAGAGATTATTTTGTAATGATAAATCCTTATGAAAATAATTAAAGAAATATCTTCTCGAGGGGAGAATTGCTTGCCTAAAGTTCCTAGAATAGACTACTATGATCTAGTAGACCTACTTATAGAGGATCTTGATACGGAAGAGTTTGTTGTAGCACATTACCTGGTCGGTATACCTAGAAACCTTGATCCAGACACTGTAGCTCGTGTAATAGCTTTAGAGCAATCCACTGGTACATGGATTAGAGTTCCGGCTGAAACCCCTGAGATGAGAAGGAGGCATGCAGCGAAAGTTATAGGATTATACGAGATCCCGGATTATGAGTTCGAGATCCCCGAGGATGTTAAGATTAGAAGATTTATATTATCTGTAGCATATCCGTGGAGAAACTTTGGCTTTAATATATCAACAATGTTGTCTACAGTAATAGGTAATATTGCTTCAGCTGGTAGACTCAAGTTGCTGGATCTATGGTTTCCGAAGAGATTCTTGAAGGGCTTCAAGGGACCCAGATACGGCATTGATGGTCTTAGGAGATACATTGGTGTATATGATAGGCCTCTGATTGTTGCAATGATTAAGCCAGATATCTATAGTCCTCCAAAACTTGGTGCAGAACTAGCCTACCAGGCATGGTCTGGTGGTGTTGATATCATAAAAGACGATGAGCTACTAACTGATCCGGAGTTTAATAGAGTTGAAGAAAGGCTGCCATTATTCCTTGAAGCAGCTGATAAGGCTAAGGAAGAGACTGGAGAGAAGAAGCTCTATACTGTAAACATTACAACAGATCCCCCAAGGATCTTTGAGCTTGCTGAACGAGTTAAGGAGCTAGGGGGTAACGCTTTAATGATCAACTATCCAACAGTAGGGCTTGGTGTATTAAAGAAAGTTGCTGAAGACGATTCTATAAATCTCCCAATACTAGCCCATAGTGATTTCTCTGGAGCAATCTATGAGTCCCCAGAGACAGGTGTATCATCAATACTAATACTTGGAAAGCTTGTACGTCTTGCAGGCGGGGACATGGTAATATATTCTGCACCCTACGGTAAGCAACCATATTTTATAAGAGAGAAGTACCTGCGTGTAGCGAAGTATCTAAGGGCGCCAATGGCTAATATTAAGCCAATGCTCCCAATACCCTCAGGGGGTATAACCCAGCTCCATATTCCACAGCTTATAAAGGATCTGGGAGTAGACATAGGCATAGGAGCTGGCGGGGCAATACATGCCCACCCAATGGGCAGTAAAGCAGGTGCAAAAGCTTTTCGCCAAGCAATAGATGCTACACTAAAAGGTATACCTCTTGAAGAATATGCAAAAGACCATCCAGAACTAAAGGTTGTTGTAGAAGCTTGGAAGAAGGGAGTACTCAAGATAATGCTAGGAGGTGGTCCTTAAACTATATAATTTTTTATCTATAAAACCTCTAAACTAGGGGATCCTGTATGCCCGTCCCAAGCTTTATCCTTAAAAAACTATATGTAAAGAAAAGCCTTAAACCAGTTGATAATGGGTTTGAGCTTCAGTTAAAGAACGTACTAGCCGATGCAACAATTATAAAGCCTGTTGAAGTAGCTGTTGACGGAAACCCTGTTCCACTAGATAATGTAAAGCTTGTAATAGGGAGTGAAGAGAAGCCAAGTAGTTCTATAAGTGAGTCAAATCCCCTGCCCTTTAACCTAAAGGCTGTTGTAAAAGTTGTTGTAACAAATTATAAGCTAGAGCCGGGGCAACACAAGATTACTCTAAAGACTAAGACAAAGGAATATGGAGACATAAAGTTTGATATAAAAGAAAAAATCTAATTCTCTTTTTTATTATTAAAATCTTATCCGTTTAGAGTAGAATACACGTCTGCTAGCCGTTCATATAGATCCTTGAATACACTATATAGTTCATCATATATTCTTGAATTCTCCTCTATAGGAGTAAACTCCTTATCCACACTAACTAGTTCATGAACATCCTCAATCCTCTTTAACCTACCATAGCCGATCATTGCCATAGCTGCTGCACCTTTACCGACAGCTCCAAGCTTATCTTTTACACAACCTATGGTTCTTCTAGTTACATCAGCTAGTATCTGGCCACATATATCTCCTAGAAGCAATCCTCCTAGAGACGGGAGATACCTGATCTTCTTACCTATATCCTCTTCAACAATATCTGTGATCCATCTAATATTGTATGCTATACCTTCTAATACTGCCCTAATAATATGCTCCTTTCTATGATCTAGGCTTAAATTAATGAATGCACCACGGACATAGATATCTGGTATAGGTGCTCTCTCACCATACATCCATGGAAGGAATATAAGGTTCTTTGAACCGGGCTCCGCCTTCTCAGCAAGCTTATCCATAATCTCATAGACACTTATGCCCTTCTTCTCAGCCTCCTCCTTCTCCTTATCCATCAGCGTCCCAGCAAGCCATTTATAGTCCTCTCCAGCACTCTCCATCTCAGCAATAAACAGCCATTTATAGGGATCAACAAATACTATACTCCCCATACCATGCTCTGGATCCATTATCCTCCTATCAACAGTAGCTGCAACCCATGCAGACGATCCTATATATAAATGAGGATCCCCCACACGAGTAGCGCCTGCACCAACAGCTGCAGCAGGCACATCACCTGCCCCATTAACAACCAGAGTCTTTGTTGTAAGACCCATTCTATCAGCAGCATAGGATGTTAGATAGCCCACTGGCTCTAGACTACTCTTTATCTCTGGATACTTATCTATAGGTAGATCAAGTTTCTCAGCTATTAGTTCAGACCATGTCTTCTTAGCCATATCAAAGTTTCCACGTACACTAGCACATGTATAATCAGTTACAAATTCTCCAGTCATCTTATAGACCAAGAAATCCTTTACATCAAGGATCTTATAGGCATGCTCATATATTTCTGGTTCATTTCTCTTGAGCCACAGTATTTTACATACAGCATCCTTTCCTGACGGGAGCCCGCCAACATGATCTATAAGCTCTTCTACACCAAACTCTGTAAGTATATCCTCAGCCTCCTCCTCAGCACGATTATCAAGCCATATAATTGCCTTCCTCAAAGGATTGCCATCACGATCAACAGGTATAACACCGATCATCTGGGTTGAGAAACTAATAGCCTTCACATCCTCCGGATTAATACGTGCTCTTGAAACAACCTCCCTTACTGAGTCATATATCTTATACCACCATTCATCAGGATCCTGTTCAGCCCACCCTGGTTTAGGTAAGTATATGCTGAGCTTCCTTTGAGCTAAAGCAATCAGGTTATATTCATCGTCTATTAAAACAGTCTTTAGAGCACCAGTACCAAGATCGAGTCCTATGAAGTATTCCGGCATACGGGATCCCCCTATCTAGAACCTAGACCATATATTATATTTGGTAGAACTCTTAGAAAAAGATCATTATCTTGACGCCTACCTATACTAATTCTAAAAAACCTATCCTCTTCATCCAACCCATAGGCTTGAACAGGTCTAACAATGACTCTATGTTCAAGGAGGTTTAGTACTATATGCATGTTCTTAACATTCTCTAACATAATTTTTATTAAGAGAAAATTTGTTTTAGACGGAAAAACCATTAATTCACTATACTTCTTTAGCTCACTATACACTCTATCCCTTTCAGCTATAATCAAATCTATGGTCTTTTTATAATAATCTAGATGCTCAAGAGCCTTTATAGCAGCCACAACAGATAGCCGTGAAATACCATAGGGGTTTACTAGCCTCTTCAGATAATCTATTATATCCTTATTTGATAAGGCATACCCTATCCTAGCACCTGCCAACCCAAAAGCCTTAGACATAGTCCTTGTTACAACAATGTTTTCTCTAGATAAGGCATAATCTTTCAGAGTCTCTCTAGAAAACTCATAATATGCCTCATCAACAAGAACTATGGGAACATGATCAGCTATTTCTAATACAAGTTTAGGTGAAGGCATATTACCTACAGGATTTGATGGATAACCTATTATCGCTAACTTAGGTTTTTCACTAGTTATGGTTTCTAAGACAAGATCATCGTTGTAACTAAACCATGGCTTCTCTAAAGGTATAGGAAGAGATCTGCCGCCATTAACAGTTATCCTAGCTATATAATAGGTGTATGCTGGTGTAAAGACAGCTACCTTATCCCCAGGATCAATAAAGCCTCTTAGAACAGAGTCAATTATCTCCATACTACCTGCTCCAATAATAAGGTTATCTTCATCAACACCAGAGTATTCTGCAAGCATCTTCTTTAATAATGTATATCCTTGAGGATAGTAGTTTATTCTATAAGCCTCTCTTGCTATAGCCTCTACTAGCTCCTTAGGCGGTGGATAGGGGTTCTCATTAGCCATAAGCCTTATCCAGTCATCTCTCTCCTCATAAAGTTCATCAATTATCCTTGACGGATCATATGGTTTTGTATATAGAATATACTCTTTAAAAAAGGGCTTCATAACTGCTACGCCTTAGAATAACTGTATCCATACTCCCTGCTTACCTCTATCAAGCTCTCCTCAAGAACATCAAGTGCTTTATCAAGCTCCTCCTTCTTTATCACCAGTGGAGGCTTTAGCTTAACTACATTCCTCATAGTAAATTCCTCCCCATAAATATCTGGCATGTCTAGTGCAAATATAACACCCTTCTCCAGAGCTCTCCCAACAACCTCCTCGGCCTCTTCTGTAGCAGGCTCCTTTGTCTCCCTATCCTTAACAAGATCCACACCAATATAGAGGCCAGGCCCCCTTACATCACCTATAAGTTCTATACGCTCCATCATATCTCTAAGCCTCTTAGTAGCATACTCTCCAAGCTCTCTTGCCCGTTCAACAAGCCCCAGCTTCTCAATAACCATTATATTAATCAAGGCTGCTGCATAGGGTACAGGGTTTCCTCCAAAAGTAGTATGCTCTTCCGGATAACTCAATCCCTTAATACCCTCCCTAGCAAGAACAGCTCCAACAGGGAAGCCTCCTCCCAGCCCCTTCGTTAACGTCATCATATCTGGTTTAACACCATAGAGCTGGGAAGCAGACCATGCACCAACTCTGCCAAAAGCTGTCTGGGCTTCATCAAATATGAGGTATATACCATACTTATCAGCTATCTCCCTAAGACCCTTCAAGAACTCCCTTGGAGCGGGTACATGGCCTCCAGGCCCCTGTATAGGCTCAATAATAATTCCTGCTATATTGCCCCATGTACAATACCTTATAGTCTTCTCAACAAACTCTAGACAAAGCCCTGCTCCACACTCAGGATATTTTCTATGGAATGGACAGCGGTAACAATAGGGGTATGGGAATCTAACAAATCTCTCTAAACCAAAAGGCTTAAACCTTATAAGAACTGGTAGCGGATGGGATGCTGCAGTCATAACAAGGCTGTTCCCATGATATCCACGCCAAGAAACCATAAAGAGTTCTGCACCAGGCTTATTAACCATTGCAAGCTTCATAGCTGTTTCAAGGCTCCAGCCACCACCTTGCGTATTTAAGGCAACTCGTTCAAAACCAAAGATCTCCTTAAGCTTCTTCATAAGCTTAAGCCTAGGTATGGTTGGAAACCCGTATCTTACATGGTTAAGTACCTTGGCCTGGAGAGCAGCAGCATAGACTACATCAGGATGGCTATAGCCCACATTAAGCGTCCATGCCTGTGCAGTCATATCAATGTACGGCCTACCATCAATATCATATACTACTGCACCACCAGGCTCTCCCCTAACAAACACTAGATCTTCGAGAGATGATAAAGAGATCCTTTTACCTTCTTCGATTTCCTCTTCAGTAATACTTGATAATATATTACGTATTTCTTCTTCAGAGAATAATAAAGGCTTGATCTCCATAGAATTACTCCCAGAAACAAATTTATCTATTGATAGTGAAAAATATTTGCAATGATAAATTATTTAAAATATTAATCAATATATACAAGTATCTAGCTCAAGATCGATTAAGGCGGATACACGATCATACGCATTTCTTATTTTCCTCATAACCTCTTTAACATACCTGTGTCCCCTCCCCATGAGAAGCTCTCTAAGTAAAACATAGATATCAACTACACCAACCAGTCTCGAGCCATCAAGAACTGCCAGACACTTTCTCTTATTACCAACAATTTTTTCTATAGCCTCTTTTATACTAGAGTTCATACTTACATATACCATGCCCCGGCTTTCATGAAGCTTGTATAGTTTTTCTACATGAATCCAAACATAGCCTCTCTTATTTACCCTAGACACTGTTCCTCCTACAATATAGTTTGAACCAGGTATAGGACCTAGTAGAACATAGTCTCCTCTATGTAGTCTCCTATAATTCTTTAATTTAAGATAGAGTGTTATAGTGTTCTCTGAGCTAGAATAAACCATGTCGATCTCTAAAACCCTGATATACCTACACAAGCCTCTACAACAAATTTTAATCTTTAAAGGCCTTACCCCATCCCCCAGGACGCTTAGTGCACGAGGTGTAGGAGTATATCCACCTGATGGCCCCCTCTTTCCCTCTATAAGCCCCAAAGCCCTCAAAACCGTAAAGGCGTTTCTAATACTACCCGGATTTACCCCAAGCTCTGAAGCAATAACCTTGCTTTTAACAGCTTTCTTAGACATCATATATAATTCAACAAGTTTTGTTAATGCCTCACGCTGTAAACTAGATAGACCATCTATCACAGACAAATACCCCCCACGTAATCTATATAACTTATACGATCCAGTTCAATAGTTTTTGCATATTATTGATAAGGAAAATATGATGGAGTTTTAGGAACATATGTCCTAAATTTAATATCGTATATGATGCTAGGCTATTTTCTTCTGTCAAAATATATGTTCTTTCCATGAATACTCAATGGAATGCCTATGACCACATCAGAGTTCATTAGCCCTAGATACTGTGCTGCAACTCCAATACTATACATTATCCTATTATCAACATTATGGTCTGAAGCAATTTTTACTGCTGAACCTATTGCTATGCCCAGGTTTAATAAGCTACATATAAGATTAGGGTCTAAGGGATAATCCTTAGGCTTTTGTAGGCCAAAATCAACGATCTTACACCCAATCAGCAATACTGCGTGAGAGTTTCTAACATTGCCTGCATCACGTTTAAAGAAACCACCATAAACCTGTGCAAGCTCCTCCATCTTACTAGCTAGCGCCTCTAGCTCCTCTCTCGAATCAAGAATCTTTACCTCAACATTATTAACACCTTTAGCCTTAGGAGCAGTTATAGCAGAAGAAGCCATGAGCTCGGCAACGAGGCGAATAGTATCCTTTATAATCTCCATCCTTTCTATCAAAGCAATCACCTAGCCTAGGAATAATAATAATGATTACCGATTAAATAATTTTTAATGTAATGTTTATAATAAATTAAAATTATGAGATAATCTTTATCATTTTCTACTACATTGACTAGGCTCTAACCACTGCTAGGTGTATTATTTATAACCATTTCCTTCTCTTAAAGTATATGAGTTCTGTAACCGCTATGAGGATCATTATTAATAGTGTTAGCGGATATGAAATAGGGTTGTCTAGTTCAGGCATGTATTTGAAGTTCATTCCATAGATTCCCGCTATTAGTGTTAGTGGTAGGAATATGGCTGATATTACTGTTAGCTTGGTTACGACCCTGTTTGTTTTCTCACCTATAACGGTATAGTATAGGCTAAAGGCCTGCATGATTCTATCAATTGTTGTACTATACATGTTTTCCAGGGAAACAGCTTCATCTCTTAGACGTGATAATTCTTCATATACTCTTGAGAGCCTTGATAATACATAGATTAGGTCATGTACTCCTCTATGGTTCTTAGATGCAGCATTATATATCCTATATAGTTTTCTAGAATACCTCTCCCCAACCATTATATCCTGTACAATCTTCTCTATCTGCGAATCAAACAATGCAAGCCTGTCATGGTAGTCTACAAGCATTTCCTCAAACAGAACCTTTAATAAAGACCCTACATTAACCTCTTTAAGAGTACTTGAATCCTCCATCGCCTCTCTGATTAACGGGTTAAGGGATGGATGTGAATAGGTTATAAGCTGTTCTCCCATGATCTCTATTCCTAAAACCCTATACTCCAAGCCAACAACTGTTTTAAGTGAGGCTTGGATAAGTCCTGTAACCCTGTAGAGAGGCTGCCTAGATAGAGCCCATTCAGGTAAGTAGTTGTAGTGAATCCACATACATTCACTAAGCTTAAACCCCTTCTCCTCCAACCCCTTGTTTTTAGAAAAACACATTACAGGCTTCTTCTCCAACCCTGTGCACCTATCTAAACCATTTAGAGTAGTTCCCCGATGATCTATAATCCTGTTTTGCACCCGATAAGTATTAAGACTTATTACTTACTAGATCTAAATGATTGTCTGATGCACTAGGTGGTGTACCTGCTTGGACCCAAGGATTATATCCCTTGCAGGGATAATTGTAGGTGCATTAATAGCATTATCTGCTATTGCACTTTGTTGTATGCCAGGTGCTATACCAAGTCACCTGGTCTCAAAGACTATACTATATGATAATGAAGAGCCACTACATAGTGAGATCCATGGATTATATGAAGAAACCACGTACCTGAGACTGCCGGGTAATCAGAGTGATCACGCAGTAGTAGTTTTCAGCAACACGATCCCTGGCCCAGGCTATATAGAGCTAAATTTCAAGGGATCACCAGATCGCCTGGGGGTGCTGGAGCTTAGTGAATATGTTATAGAAGTATACTGTAATGCACCAGTAAAACTAGTGCCTATAGGGGGCTATATAGAATCCTATATAGCATCAATTATACCCGAGGATGCAGAAGTCTCTATAGAGGAAGGGGGAAAATGGATAGACCTAGGAAATGACATAGTATTTACTGACATAATAAATCAGTATACACAATGGTATAATCCTATAAGCATAAAAGTGGTCTTCCCCTACAAAACCTATGGAGCACTAGGAAAGATATACATGAATATAACACCAATTGGATGCCATGAAAATATACTATTATTATTTAGAACAAAGATAACCTACATAGGTAGACTTGGAGGAACAATAATAAAAGATATATTATTAGGAGACAACACAACAATCTACAACACTTACAGAAACATAGGAGCAGATGGCTTCTTTCAAATAGTTAAATACTTGCCTGGCTGTGCCTTCGGCTAAATAAACAAATGATAACTGTAAGAAGCATCATCTACAAATATTTCTCTCAACATGATCAAGATCTATGTTGACGAATTAGAATAATCACTATAAATGCATAGAGACAATAAATCTAAATCACCTCCTACTTATAGGATATAGGCACTAGGATTAGAGTTGTTGCCTCATGAAACCAGTGAGACGATGAGATTACATAGGAATGTTAATTAGAGTTAATATACCACATTATGTAAATCTATATTATTTCACTCTATGGTATAGTTTGTAGTGGTGTTAGATGCCTTGGTTCTTAGGCTTGGTTTTATAGTTAATCCTATAGCTGGTATGGGTGGCAGGGTTGGTCTTAAGGGTACTGATGGAGAAGCCTACATACTTGCTTTGAAGAAGGGGGCTAAGCCTGTTAGTCCTGCTCGTGCTCTTGAGTTTTTGAATAATCTAAACCTAGATGATCTTGAAATATATTCTGCCCCCTCTATTATGGGTTCTGGTATTGTTGCCAAGTCTCGTGTCAAGGATTCCCTTGTTGAAATAATTGGTTCTATAAAAGGGGATAGAACTAATGCTGAGGATACTAGGAGGATAGCTCGGGCAATGATCGGTAAGGTCGATCTACTTGTTTTCGTGGGCGGTGATGGTACTGCAAGAGATGTACTTGATGCTGTTGATCAGGAGCTACCAGTATTGGGTGTACCATCTGGTGTAAAGATATATAGTAGTGTCTTTGCTGTCAACCCGGGAGCTGCAGCTCTTGTTGTAAAGGCTTTTGCTGAAGGCAGGGCTCGAGTTGTTGAAGAGGAGGTTCTTGATATTGATGAGGAGGCTTATAGGAGAGGGGAGTTACGCATAAGGCTTTATGGCTACCTAAAGGTACCTGTTGTTGCAGAGTATATACAATCCAGTAAACAGCCTAGTCTAGACACTCTTGATGAGGAGGAGAATAGGAGGGCTATTGCACAGAGAATTGTTGAAGAAATGGATCCTAATACATTATATATTCTTGGACCAGGTACTACAGTGAAAGCTATCGCAGACGAGCTAGGTGTTGAAAAGACCCTGCTTGGAGTAGATGCTGTCTATAATGGTAGAGTTGTTGGAAGGGATCTTGATGAAAAAGGATTGCTTGAACTCATCAAGAAGTATGGGAGAGCAAAAATAATTATATCACCCATTGGTGGCCAGGGATTCATATTTGGTAGAGGTAACCAGCAAATATCTCCAGAAGTAATCAAAGCAGTTGGCGGTAAAAAGAATATAACCGTAGTAGCTACAAGGAGGAAGATTAATGAACTCAAAGTTCTTAGAGTAGATACAGGTGATCACATGGTGGATAAAATGCTTAAAGGGTATATAAAAGTGGTTGTAGACTATTACGATTCAGTAATGATTAAAGTTATCTAATAGCTAAAACTTTATAAATAATTTAATTATAGAGGCCTAAGTGATCTAGTAGAACGTATCTCTGGATCTAATAACTTTGAATACTTGATGGGTGTTTATTGACTCTACTTTCTAATATCTCATAGAATCTTAGACAAAGATCTTACATTATCAATGCTAATACAGGCCCGATGAAGTATTTAATGAAATGTTTAAGTACATGCTCGGTGTTTTATCAGGACTTTCAAAAACACATCTTATATATTACACTACATAGATTATTAGATAGTGTGGTGTTTAGATGTTTGATTAATAAAATAAGATCTATAATTATCTTCATAATACTCATAACTATGTTATCACCAGTATTTATATTAGGGGTTTCCAGCTGCCATCAGCATTTACTAGTATACGATACCGTCTCTAAAGCTAATTTAACAATAATCTCGGATCCTGGGGGAGCCCAAGTCTATATCAATGGATCATATATTGGTGAAGCACCAATAACAATAACTCTTGATCCAGGCACCTATAATGTAACTGTAGTATTCCCTGAAGGTGCCAGGAGATCAGAAGTTATTATATTGGAATCCGGCGAGAAAAGAACTATTGAGTTCAAGCTTTATAGAGGCATAGACTTCATTACAAGGATTATAGGTTCTTTTATTAGTAAAGTGAATACTGCACTAGGTGATATGGCTACACTAGCTTTAGCGGCTGGAGCCGTTGCGGTATTGGGGTTTATAGGATATAAGGGGCTATCATTGATCCGAGGTAAGCCTAGAACAGAGAATCTAGAGATAAAGACAGAGTCTAGGGAGGCACGGGTTTCTAGTGGTACTAGCCTGGTTGACACATATAGTGAGCTGATAGAGAAATATGCTGAGGCAGGGAATTATAGGGAAATAGACAATATCTTAAATAAACTGCTTGAGCTTTCTGGAGACTATAGGGATGAGCTGGAGGAAGCTATTAAGGAGTTTAGAAGAACCTATGAGCTAACAAGAGGAAAGCCTTCACCTACAACAATTTATAGGATTATAAAGATCCTGAAAAAGATCAGGAGGAAAAAACGTGGGGAAAACTGAGGAAAAATAATTTATATTTGTAAAGAAGCCTAGTGTTCTCCCTTTTCAACTTTCTCCTTTATGAGTTCAGCATACTGTTCTGGAGCCAATAGTTCTTCAAATTCCTTTGGATCGCTTGGCTCTATTACAACAATCCATCCCTCTCCATAGGGATCCTCGTTTAACAGCTCTGGTTGTTCTAGAAGGGTTTCATTAACTTCAACGATCTTACCAGATACAACAGCATAGTAGTCTGCGGTAGCCTTCACAGACTCTAGTACACCAATAGAGTCTCCCTTCTTAACAATAGTTCCTACTTCAGGAAGCTCTACTCCAACTATGTCCCTTAGCTCCTTCTGAGCATAATCTGTTATACCCTCTCTAACCTTTCCATCCTCTAATCTAGCCCATTCATCGGTCTTGGTGTATCTTAGATCCTTCCTAACAATATACTTCTTATTCTTAACCTCTACAACTATCTCCTCAGTCAAACCAGGTACACCCCGCGGGAGACATAGATCTAGTATGTATAGGGAAAAATAATTACTTTACTTTACAACAGGTCTTCCAGGCACTAATGGGAAGTCCTCGATCTTTGCTGGATAGCGTTTGCCTCTAACCTCTATATCAACTGGTTCTTCGAACAATGCATACCTTGCATCAATATATGCTTGAGCAACACCACGTTTTAGGTATGGCGAGAAGGTACCGCTTGTAACCCATCCAACAACCTGGTCATCAACATAGAGCTTGTAGCCAGGCCTTGGTATGATACGGGCATACTTCTTCTTCATCTTAAGCCCTACTCTAATCCATTTAACACCCTCTCTACGGCAGGCCCTCAGTGCCTCCTCACCTATAAAGCCTTTCTTCTTCCAGTCAATAGCACCCATTCCATAGCGTAGGGATAGTGCACAGGGGAACTTTACAGGGTCTTCACCATACTCGTGTTCTCCTAGTACAAACCCCATCTCAATCCTAAGGCTATCCCTTGATATAATGCCTACAGGCTTAGCCCCTGCCTTTAATAGAGCCCTGTATATTTCTAGGAGGTTCTTTGGCTCAGCCCAGATCTCGAAACCATCCTCACCAGTCCAGCCGCTTCTACTTATAAGAAATACTTTCTGGCCAGCAACCTCTACATTAGTACGGAACTCCAGAGTATGTAGATCGTTTACCCAGGCAGAGCCCGCCTTCTCAAAAACTTCCTCAACCTTTGGTCCCTGGATGGCAAGCATTGCATACTTGAAGGTTAGATCCTCTATCTCAACCTTAAACCCTCTCGATTTAATGATCTCCCTATAATAGTTAAGCATCTTCTCTCTATAGGGAGCATTAACTACTACATACCATTGTTCATCACTAACTCTATAGAACATCTCATCATCCTTGACACGGGCCCACTGGTTTAGTATAAGTGTTGGACCAGACATCCAGTACTCCTTTGTCTTAGCAACATTCTTTGTACATACAAGATTTATGAAGTCTATTGCATCTGGTCCCCTAATACTTACCCTGCCCATATGTGATACATCAAATATTCCAGCATCATTTCTAACAATATTGTGCTCCTTCAATGCACTCTCATAAAGCATTGGTACTTCCCAGCCACCAAACTCGCCCATAGAAGCTCCTAGTTCCTTTACATGGAAATCATATAAGGGTATTCTCAGCAAACTAGTTCACCACAGATATATAGATATAGCATGTTCAAAAATAAAAGAAAAACGTTTACATAGCAAACAAATATTTATATGACAAGTTTATACTATAACTTATTCCATATATGTTTATAGATCGGGGCAATATTATAACGTGTTTATTTATAATAACTGTTTTATTTTTGTTCCATCTAAATATATTATCTGTGGTGTCTTGGATTGACTATATATCCCTGGCTACCCAATTCTCCTGACGAGATAAAGAAGGAGATGCTACGTAAAATAGGTGTAGAGAGGATCGAGGATCTATTCAATGATATACCTGAGGAGGCTAGGTTTAAGGGAGACTGGAACAAGCTTGAAATAGGTTTTGGGAAACCATTATCTGAGATAGAGGTTCGTAGAATAGTTGATAGCCTGCTTGATAAGAACAAGGTATTCAAATACCCACCACCCTTTATGGGTGGCGGTGCCTGGCCTCACTATGTACCAGCTGTTGTCAAGTATATTATATCGCGTGGTGAATTCCTTACAACCTATACACCGTATCAGGCAGAGATAGCTACTGGTCTTATGCAGGCATTGTTTGAATACCAGAGTATGATGGCTGAGCTACTGGAGATGGAGGTTGTTAATGCATCTATGTATGACTGGGCCTCTGCAGCTGCTGAAGCCTTTCTAACTGCATCGAGAATTACTCGTGGAAAGAAATCAAAAATCCTTGTACCATCCACTATGAACCCTCTGCACTTAAGGGTTATTAAGACCTATCTATGGCCTAAAAACATTGTTATTGAAAAGGTTAAGAATGATCCTGAAACAGGCCTCCTCGATCTAGAGGATTTAAAGAACAAGCTCTCTAATAAAGACGTAGCAGCAGTCTATACCGAGAACCCTAGTTTCCTAGGCTTTATAGAGGTTAATGCAAGGGATATTGGTGAGATAGCCCACGACTATGATGCATTGTACATCATGGGTGTCGACCCAATAAGTCTTGGGCTCCTAGAGGCTCCCGGAAAACTTGGAGCAGACCTTGCTGTGGGTGAGGGACAACCCCTTGGCCTAGGACTTAACTTTGGAGGACCCTATCTAGGAATATTTGCAGCTAAGTGGAGTATGAAAATGATTAGGCAGATGCCTGGCAGGATCATGGGGCTTACAACAACACTTGATGGAAAAGACTTTGCATTCTCAATGATTCTGCAGACACGTGAACAACATATTAGGAGGGAGAAGGCTACCTCAAACATATGTACCAATGAGGCATTAATGGCTGTTGCAGCAGCAGTCTACATGGCTCTTCTAGGCAAGCATGGCTTCAAGAAGCTTGGTGAGCTAATCTACTATAGATCACACTATGCTGCTAAGAAGATAAACGAGATAACTGGAGTAAAAGCCCCTGTTTATAAGACTGACTTCTTTAAAGAGTTTACAGTAAGCTTCAATGATACAGGATTGAAGTACAGCATTATACATAAGAAGCTACTGGAGAAGGGAGTTCATGGAGGACTATATATTGGAGACTGGTTCCCAGAGCTTGGTGAGACAGCATTATATTGTGTAACAGAGCTCCACAGCAAAAACGATATCGATCTACTTGTCTCTCTTCTAAAGGAGATAATTGAGAAGAGGTGATGGGGGTGCGTGTCTTTAGGCAGGCAAAATGGCCTGAACCTATAATATTCGAGCTTGGAGATCCTGGCAGGATAGGGTTTATGGTTCCAGAGCTTGAGAAGGAGATCCTTGAAATTGTTGGAGAAATAGCTATCCCTGAAAAGATACGTAGATCTAGTCCACCAAAGCTTCCAGAACTATCAGAGGTTGAGACTCTAAGGCACTTCGTAAACCTAACCCAGATGACCTTTGGTGTAGAAAACGGGCCACTACCACTTGGATCGTGTACAATGAAGTATAATCCAAGAATTGCTGCAGAACTAGCCTTCGACCCAAGGATAACAATGCTTCACCCACTCCAGGATGAGGATACTGTACAGGGTATACTAGAGATACTGTATAATCTACAAAAGTGGCTAGCCAACATAGTTGGAATGGATGCATGTAGCCTACACCCAGCAGCGGGTGCCCATGGAGAGCTAACTGGCGTATTGATTATCAGGAAGTATCATGAACTAAAGAATCAGATTGATAAGAAGACAGAGATCATAGTGCCTGACTCAGCTCATGGAACAAATCCTGCAAGCTCTGCAATGGCTGGATTCAAGGTTGTAGAGATAAGGTCTGCACCAGATGGAAACGTTGATATGGAGGCGCTTAAGGCAGCTGTATCAGATACAACAGCAGGACTAATGCTAACCAACCCGAGTACTCTTGGATTGTTTGAGGAGAACATTGTTGAGATAGCTAGAATAATCCATGAAGTTGATGGACTACTATACTATGATGGAGCTAACCTAAATGGTATAATGGGTTATGCCCGTCCAGGAGACATGGGATTCGATATAGCCCACATCAATATACATAAAACCTTTAGCTCACCCCATGGAGGAGGAGGACCTGGAGCAGGGCCTGTATGTGTAAGAAATGTACCTGTTATACCTGAGAAGAATATTTATCTAAAAGACCTACTGCCAGGACCTATTGTAGAATATGATAAGGAGAAGGATAGATATTATATCAAGTGGCCAGGCAGGTATTCAATAGGGGTGTTGAAAGCATTCTTTGGAAACGTGATCCCGCTAGTATGGGGCTTCATATACATACTAGCCCTCGGTCCACAGGGATTAAAGGAGGCTACAGAACAAGCAGTACTCAATACCAACTACTTCATAAAACTAATGGAGGGTGTAAAAGGTTATAGCATACCCTATGATCCGGGGAGATTCAGGAAGCACGAAGTAGTATTAAGTGCTGAGCCCATGGAAAGAGATGTAGGTGTTACAGCAGAAGATGTTGCAAAGGGATTACTAGATGCAGGATTCTATGCACCAACTATATACTTCCCACTAATAGTTAAAGAAGCCTTGATGACAGAGTTTACCGATACAGAGACAAAGGAGAACATTGAGAAATATGCTGAAAGACTAAAGGAGATCTCTGACATAGCCTACAAGGATCCAAAGGAGCCTAAGAAGTGGCCGCAGAACACTGCAAGAACACGTATTGATAACGTAAAAGCAAGCCATCCAAGATACGTTACACCAACATGGAGAGTCTACAGGCTCAGGAAG
This sequence comes from Desulfurococcales archaeon, assembly GCA_021163115.1. Taxonomy (GTDB): domain Archaea; phylum Thermoproteota; class Thermoprotei_A; order Sulfolobales; family Desulfurococcaceae; genus JAGGXK01. The sequence goes on from JAGGXK010000095.1 coordinate 20,442, forward strand.
GAAGGTAAACTTGGAGCACTAAAATAGCCCAAACCCTAAATCTTTTTCCCTGCATCCCGTTAAAACAACACAATTTTATATCAAACACATAGATCATAGTATTCTGTAGAAACTCTTATCGAGAGAGGGGTTTTGATTTGAGTAGACAGCCTCGTAGATACGATGTTGTAGTAGTAGGTGGTGGTGTAGGAGGATATCCTGCAGCAATAAAGCTTGCTAGACACGGCTACAAGGTAGCCTTGATTGAAGAAAAGTTCTTAGGGGGAGAGTGTACAAACTATGGTTGTGTACCATCAAAGGCATTCTATAGAATAGCACATGCTGTTGAGTCGCTTGAAAAAATAGCGTGTAGGGTTACAGGTATTACTGGTAAGAAGCTTGGTGAGTGGGCTGAAAGCATAGTATTAAAGATCCGTAATGGTTTATCTTATCTACTTGAAAAATATGGTATAAATTACTATAACGACCATGCAGTATTAAAGGATCCAAATGGCAGGATCAGGCTAGCTAGTGGAGAGGAGATCTTTGGAAAATATACTATCTTAGCACCCGGTACCGACCCAAGGCCTCTGCCTGGAATAGGTTTTGATGGAGAATCCATTATTAGTAATAGAGAGGTATTCTACCTAGAAGAGCTACCATCGTCAATACTTATTGTTGGTGCAGGCGTTATTGGTGTTGAGATAGCTTATGCATTATCATCACTCGGTGTTGATGTATATCTTGTTGAAGCACTACCTAGGGTTCTCCCAGTAATGGATCCTGATATATCTAGGGCTATGGATAAGTTCCTTAGATCGAAGGGTGTAAGGATCTATAAGGGAACCACTCTACAAGCTGTTGAAAAGAGGAATAAGGAGCTGGAAGCCAAGCTATCAACTGGTGAAACAATAAATGTTGAGAAAATACTTGTAGCTATTGGGAGAGTACCTAAGTCTAGGGAAGCAGGGGTAGAACTTGCAGGAGTAGATACTGATAGGAAAGGGTTTATACTAGTTGATGAAAGCTATAGGACAAGTAATCCAAGAATCTATGCTGCAGGAGATGCTATAGGCCCGCCTCTCCTAGCCCACAAGGCAATGGTTGAGAGCGTTTTAATAGCTGATGCAATAATGGGTAAGAAGATCACCAAGTTAGAGCCTGCATCCATACCAACAACAATATTCTCAGGCCTAGAAATAGCAACCATAGGTTATAGTGAGGAAGAACTAAAGAGCAAGGGGATCAAGTATAAGAGGATTAGAATGCCGCTTGCATCACTATCAGCTGTTGCTGTAAAAGATGGGGATCTAGGATTTGTAAAGATCCTTGTTGATAAAGAAGCCAAAAACAAGATCTATGGAATACAGATAGTCTCACCCAATGCATCAGAAGTTATATCATCATTTATACCAATATACCTTGGCAGAATACAACTTGAAGAGGCAGCCTACTATCCATACCCACATCTAACAGTATCAGAAGCTGTTAGGGAATTCGCTGAATACCTACTAGGCGAGCCAGTACACTTCTTCATAAAGAAGTAGACTTTAAACACTTTTTTATTAAGTAATCTCTAAAACATGTTTCATCTATTTCTTGGATAAAAACTTTGTAGGATGCACATAGTTTAAACCCTCTACCCTGCTATAAGCTCCTTCATCATAGCTAAGAAGGATAAAGTCCTCAACCAAGGCTGTTGCTGCGTGAAGACTATCAAAGTAGGTTAAATTATACTGTTTTCTTAACTTATTGGCTTCTATAAAATGTAGTGGATTAATTAATGGGATATCTATATTGTAGTAGTCTAATAAATTACTTAGTTCAACCCAAAATAGTTGATAATCATTAATTACAAGTGTGGCTGATCTAATTAATAAATCAAGTTCAATCACAGCATAGGGTGATAGAACAGAATTATCTAGTATTTTAATAATTGTTTTAGCTTCATTATGGTGCCTGTCATAGGGATTTATAGCGGCTACAAGTATATCTGTTTCAATAAGAATTAAAGAAGACTTTCTAGACACTATTTTTCACACTCTTTTACCAATTGCTCAGAAGCTATTCTACTAACCTTCTCTGGCTCCGTAGAAGCTTCTATATATGACTTGATAACTAGTTTAGAAAGCCTCTCTATAGGATCCTCTATGGGCTCTATAATGATTTTCCTTCCCTCAACATACAATCTTACAACTCTCCCTATACCAAGAGCTTCCCTGATACTACTTGGTATAACAATCCTCCCCTTCTTATCAACACGTACAATATAGTTCATAGTATCACTACATATAGATAATCTTATCCCACCAAATAAGAATTTCCCACAAAAATATAGTCCCACACCAGAATACATGGATCTAGATCCAGTAATTTGGAAACATTTATTCCTCTATCCTATAGCTCTATATTTAATAAAATAGAAGAAAGATAATATGTTAAAAACAGTTTTTATTAAAAGATCTATTTTAACGTCTTCCCTTTAACAGTATAGTTGTTAGTAATGCAACTATTATAGCAAGACCTATGCCTATAAGGAGTGCATCTAGTTGTCTTATACCCTGTTCTTCCATAGTATCTGGTTCTTGCTTATATGTTGAGGACTCGGTTTTCATGGGCTCTGTTGTAGTAGTTTGGGTTGTAGATATTGTTGATAGAGAGGTTGTAGTTGCTGATACTATAGTCCCTGTTATAGTGGGTGTTATTATAGTACTGGCTATCCCGGTTTGCACTGGGATATCTATTCCACCCCATCCATATCCTGGTATAGGGGCCTCTGCTACAGGAATGTTATATCCAGGTATACCTGCTTGGTAGCCTGGGACATATCCTGCTCCAGCTATTGCCTCGTAACCACCATAGCCTCCTTCAGGAACTCCACGCACCTCCATGTCTAATGCTAGTGGATAATACCACCAGATCCCCTCCTTAACATATCTTACAGTAATATTCACTGTAGTCTGATTAGGATATACTATAGCTGATCCCGCTAAAACTATCCACTTGGGGTAACAATGATACTCCAGGGTAATGTTTTCTCCACCAACAACCAATGTCTTAGTTATAGTAATCGGCTCTAGCTTAGTATATACATATTTTCTCACCCCAACAAACACTGGTAGCTCCGGTACAACAAGCTTTACAGCTCCATCACTCCCTGTTCTACCATAAAACCTTGCATCAACCCCTCCCCTATACCATAGATATGGTATATAGGAGTAAACCCATGCATCCTCGACGGGAGAACCATTTACATATAATGCTTTAACAGTAATAGTCCTCAACTCTATATCGGAGAATCTGCTTAGGCTAACATTAGCTGTAACTGTATCGTTTAATAAGGATACAATAGAATACCCTATACTATACGGTTCTCCCCACCAATACATAGTCTTAGATACATTAAAACTGATAATATATACTAGATATCTGCCAGCAGGTAATGTAAAACTATATACATCACCAGCATAGTCTCCGTGATAATATGCTGTAGGCCTCCAATATAATACGTTAGAGGAACTATCTTCACTAATATTGTATATAAGAATGGTTATTGAATCACCTAGACATCCTGAAACCCTAACTTTAAGTAAGCCTTGTTCTAGAGGCTGTGTCGCATGTACTGCATAAATATTTTGAATAATAACTATAAGCATAAATAATAGTACTAGGATAGACAAAGCCCTTCTCACTCTAGCCACCTCTATATACCAGTATAGAGGCTGGTTCTTTTAAGTCAAGAGAAAGCACCGATCATGTACAGTACTGGTCAAAAAACACATGACCAGACATCACATACAAGGACAGATACCATGACAGCAAACACCAGCGCTAAGACTAGATACAGCTAGAGCGTCAAGAGATACAAGACTCTACAGTATTGATGTATCATATCAAACTGAAAACCAAACGAGGTTATTAGCTAATATAGGTATAGACTATTACAGGTGATAAGTATTAACAGTATCCTTGATGCAATGCTTAAAGAATTTGATGAGAAAATTAAGCCTAAGCTATTACGAATAGCTGATGAAAGAATAAGAATATTGTATTTACTTGCCTGGCTCAATACTTTCCTAGAAAAACATGGGTTAGGAAGAATAATCGTTGTTAGAGGATTTGCTGTGGAACTATACACGAATGCTGTTATCCGTACATATGATGTTGACATAGATGTTGAATCCAGTCACATCAATACAGTGCGGGAGTTCCTTAACATTATTGGAGAACGTATAGGACGTGGATACGACCTAGAGCTAGTAGGTATAATAAGGCCTATAGAAATTGTTCCAACAACCCATTTAAGAGACTTCAAAAAGATTAAAGTAAATAATTATAATGTATATATCTGGTCACCTGAAGCAACACTAATATACCTTGTATCAGCTTGGAAGTATTGGAGCTCAGAATATGATATGTATAGAGCAAAAATACTCTGGAACACCATAGGAGATAAAATGGATAAAGAAAAACTCTGTAAACTAGCATCTGAAGAGAATGTTATAGAATACATTAATAAGGTAGCTGGTGAACCTATATGCAGTCACCAGTAGATAGAAGCTGGTGTAAGCCGAAATTTAGAAGCACCCGATGGAGCAATGACTTTGTTAAGAAAGCTATAGAGTATGCTAAGGAAATAGCTAGGATTCTAGAGGAAAATAACTGCCTAAAATACGTTACCAGAAACAATGTCCTTGAGTACATTGAGGTAAACGTTGAATGTCGTTTATGGCTTATAAAATCCCCTATAAAGGTTCATGTATCAATTGATTAAACTCTAGCTAATATAAACTATTTCCTAGCAAGTTAATGGCTATAAATAATTGTTACTTAGATAACCATGAACTATCCTGGCTCACAAGTTTTTCTATCTCCATTTCTAGTTCTAGCTCTATATCCTCTCTTCTTCTCGGGCCAAAATAGTTGCTTGGATACTCTGGATTGGCTACTATAAGATCCCTTTTAACATATATAGCTATCTCTTCCTTACTTCTTGGATTATATATGTTCCTTATAGATACATCCAGTATATAGCCTGGTTGAACAAGCCCGTACTCTCTTAGCTCATTTGCCCAGAATTCATAGGTTATAAATAGTTGATCAATCATGCCTAGTCTCTTAAGTATAAATGTGATCTCCTTATCCTTTAGCTCCGGAAACTCTAACTTCCCTCTCCTAATATCCATTATCTTTCCTCTAAGTAATACACCATCCTTTAAACCATAAGGCTCTGAAAGATATATTGACTGTATCATGATATAATAACTACTTGCACCCCTAGGTATATCATTATAGGCTTTTCTAACAGGCATTCCAAGCAATATTAATGCCATGATATAGCACCCTGGCTCTATTCCTCATAAACCTAGATTATTTAATGAAAGGGGATTTAAGGGACAGGGCTTTTTGAGTACAGTTATTGTTTCGTCAATAAGCATATGGTAAAGCCTATCATTCCATGTAGGTGAGGCCATATTCTAATACACTTTCTTGTACTAGGATCTAGGTCTAGTCCTCCATACTCTACAACACCATTGCTCCACTCCAGAAGCTTTATTGGAGGCTCAACAACTTTTACATCAGGGTTTAGGCTAAGTATTTTTGATACAACATACTCGTTCTCCTCTGGAGCAATACTGCATGTAGTATATGCTAGAATTCCCCCTGGTTTTAATAGGGATAAGCCTGCTTGAAGAATCTCTATTTCTCTTGCAACAATTCTTGCTAGATCAACCTGTGTTGTCCTAGTCTTCCTCCCCGGATCAAGCATTATTGTCCCCTCACCACTACACGGGACATCTAATAGTATTCTAGAGAACCTGGTAGAGACAAGCCGCGGCATTTTCCTTAAATCACACCAGGTAACAACAATGTTAGTATACCCCATTCTAAGTACATGGCTTATAAGAGCCATAAGCCTGGATAAAACTATATCATTTGCTATAACCACTCCCCTATCTCCCAGCAATTGAGCTAGATGAGTTGCCTTTCCCCCAGGAGCTGCACAGGCATCAAGTACCACTCCCTCCCAGTTATTATGTAGGAGTAGTAGCTGAGGGATCAATGGAGCTGCATCTCTATGTACATAATAGTATCCCTTAAGGTATTCATGAGTAGAACCTATGGTTGGGGAACTAGGTGATTCTAGGACACGGTATCCATGAATACTCCACCCTATATACTCTAACCTAAAGCCGAGACTTTCTAAACGTTTAATAAGCCATTTACAGTTTACCCTGAGATCATTACATCTAATAACAGGTTTAACAGGCTTTTCGAAAGACTTTAAAAGCTTAACCGTGTCATCATAGCCTAGGATCCTGAGATACCGTTCGACCATATATGGTCTATAACCATACTTCCTAGCTAAAGCTTTAGCCTTAGAACTTACACTCCTAATCCTTACCTCTTTAAAAATACTCCTCCAGCTAATAATTCCTCTACCCATACCCTATACCTTAACCCATGCTTTACGGCTATGAATCACTGGTTAAAGTATTGCCTTGATCACATATATTATTAAGGCTAATATTATAATAAACAATATTATACCAAAGAATGCTAGGAGAAATAATGCAGCAAGAAATAATGGCACGATAATTGGTGAAAATAAGGCAAACACTAAGCCAACCAGTATCTTCCCTAATCCACTCTTGATCCCAATTAATTCAGCAACTAATATGCCAATAATAAACCCTATTAATGCAAAGACTACTATTGATAATAATGCCATCATCAATACCTTAAACCCCTAGTCTCTACTCTAGACAAGTTAATTATGCAATACCTTATAAATAAAATACTAGATCATATCCTATTA
>JAGGXK010000084.1 GCA_021163115.1 Desulfurococcales archaeon
GATATAGACTTCGGGATATACTTTGAGAAAATAAACGGGACATTTATACTGCATGATACAATAATCAATGGATACGGCTCTGTAGTATATATGAAAACCCTAAACCCCATCATAGTAATTAAGAGATCAAGAAACACCTCAATAAATTCTATAAGCTTTAACAATATAGGCGGCTTCATAATAGAGGATTCTGCAAACATTAAATTATATAACCTAGTTATATTCAATAGTACATATACAGGATTGTCTATTATAAACACAATAAATATTACAATAAATGACGTATTAATAAGATATTCAAAGGAAGCTGGTCTGATAGTTAAGAACTCTACACTCTATGCTAGAAACATTCGCATAAAAGAGAATGCTGGTGCAGGTATAGTACTAGAAGAACACACAATAAGCATCTTAGATAAAGTAGCTATCTACAACAATAATGGATCAGGAGCTATTATTAAAGACTCTAGCATATACCTAGGTAATGCACATGTATTAAGAAATAAAGGCGATGGAATAAAATGTATTGAATGCAGAGATCTCATATTAGTAGATTCTTTAATAGAAGATAATTATCGCAACGGGTTATACATTTCATCAAAGTCTAGGGAAAGCTATACCAATATCACAAATTGTATATTTAGAAACAATACAATGTACCAAGTAATAATATATGGTATTAATGCAGGAGTCTATACATACATAAATAAGCTACACCTATATGAGGGGGTAAAGAAGAAAGACATAGGATTATATTTAAAGACAACAAACAATACCATATTAATTGCCTCCAATATATATTCGAGAGGCTTTAATACTTCATTAAACTTTAGTGTAGGAAAAGGATCTATATTAACCCTCCTCGATCTAAAACTACTAGACTACCGAGATACAGGATTATATATAGCAAATGCAGATAGAGTCTTTATTGAAAGAGCTTATGTTCATAGCTCTGGTTCTAGGCATGGAATTGCATTATTTTCCATAAACTCCATAAGAATATACTCATCAACGATATCAGGTAATAGAATACTTAGTAATAAAACATATAGTGGAGCAGCAGTTTATGGAGCAGGTGTTAACAATATATCTATAAAGTGGTGTAATTTCACTGATAATTACTATGGAGTACAATTTATTAGTAAAAAACAATACGGTTCAGCGTCTCTAGAACATATAATATTCGATGACAACGTAATTGACATTAGTATGGAGAAGTTTATACTATATGCTAGATCAATAAGCATGCCTAATACCTACCCTATCAAAGTAAGAGGCAATAATACTTTTAGCCTAAAGATACTAGGTTATATACCAGAAACACCTATGGATAAGATCTTTGTTGGGGTTGCAGTAAAGATATATATAAAGCGTGGTAGTGTAGAAGTTGATGCAAGTTCCTTAAAGAATAAACTTAATGTTACTGAAAAATACTTTGGCATAACCGATATTTCCTGGTATAAATACGACATTATAAACCATACATGGAACAGGATAGTAAACACCACAGATCCTCTGATAATAAAAACAGATATAAATAACGGATATGGTATTTACGCCCTCCTAGGTGCTAGGGAAGAATTCAATACAAGCTCAAGTATTTACCCGGAAATAGCCTCTGTTATACTACTACTCATAGCCTTCTTAATAGTTCTTACTTGGAAAAAGACCCGTATAAGAATAAGAGCTGGAAAAAGATAGGGAAATAATTAACACAAGGATCTACTAAATTATATAACTGTGATATAGGTTGAAAAGGAAATACCTGCTAGCAATATCCTTACTTGTATTAATGATCATAGCAGTTATTATTATCTACTACCTATATATTTATGTAGGAGGAGAAAAACCTATGATTCCATTAGAGCTTAAGGAGCTTGTTGAGGGTAAGCCAAAGAGTATTGTAGTAAGTATTCCATCATTTCAATACGGTAAACGGATACCTGAGAAATTTACTTGTGATGGAGATGATATATCCCCTCAGATAACTATCTCAAATATACCAGATAATACTAAGACCCTCCTCCTCATAATGTATGATCCTGATGCACCATTTGGCACCTTCTATCACTGGTCTCTCTACAATATACCACCCGATATTAATGTGCTCCCAGAAAACATCCCCAAGGAACCTATTACACAATATGGTATGCAAGCTAGGAATGACTTTGGATATATAGGGTATGGAGGTCCCTGTCCTCCAAGAGGCCATGGTACTCATCACTACTTCTTCCTAGTACTAGCACTTGACTCATCAATACCCCTTCCTGCAAATGCTAGTATTAGAGAAGTTATAGATGCTGCAAAAGACCATGTTATAGCATATGGGCTATACATGGGCACTTATAGTAGATAACCAGCTGTTTAGGGAGAATAGTTATTCAGTCTCTTTATTCAACATTATTAAAGTCCGCAGATACCTAGATATTGGAGTATTTAAGTAGTCTATAGAATGAATATCATAGTTAACAGTAATAATAGGTTGTACTATCTATTGGCTTGGTTTATAGTGAGAAAGAGATGAAAGGACTTAGCTTAAAGATCACTAGATTCATTGAGGTAACGCTTGTAGGTATTTTGATGGCTATTCTGACATATAGTATTGGACCATGGTTTTATGGTGCTGCACCAATAATACTGTCTATATCATATATATTTTATACCTATATAGAACTTTCATGCGAAAATACCTGGGTTAGAGTAGTCTTTCCTCTCTCCTATCTTAGTATTGGACTGCTCGCTGGTAAACTACTCTATGGCGCTGTCCCCGCACCCTACTATGTGGCAGCTGTGATAGCTTATATAATATCCTCTCTGCCCTTATACCATGCATTGTCAAAGATAGTGTCGGTAATCGTTGGCGATCGTAGGGATCGATTTAAGGACTTAATATCGGTAATTAGTCTCGACATGTATATCTTCTTATGTGGTGTAGCATTTGTATCAGTATGGTTTATACTATTTAGGATCATTCAGCCTCTTGCAGGAATAATCCTTATAGTACTTACATGGGGTTCATGGGTTATTGTATCAAGCTTTGTTGCAGGATTTACCTTTAGAATGCTTCTTATGGGAAGGGTATCAAGAATAGGGTTTGCCCACCCTGTTGAGCCTGAGGCTGATAGATTCATTCTTTCTGCATCAGCGATCATAACACTATTATCGCTTATGATACCCCTTGTATTTGCTTATACTGGTACAAGTCTTACAGCTCGTGGATTTATACCTCTAGTTCTTCTATGGATCTATGAATCAGCTACATTACTACTCTACATTATAATTAACATATTATCAAATCATGGCGGGTTTATAGAAGAACTTGTAAGCCCTAGGTCTAGAAGACCTGTAAACATAGAGGGATACAAGGTATTCCATGGATGGAGAGATATATCATGGTTCTTTAATAGATCAGCTGGCTACTATTGTAGGTTAAAGTATTTATCAGCACTCCATATGCTCTTTCAGGGAATAGAGATTCTTGCAAGAAGAACTGGTGAACGAAGATTATTCTATGGTAAGCTCTATGAAACACTAAAACAGGGATACAGTATTATAAAGAGAAGAGGTTTGCTAAGATTTGTTAACAAAGAGATCTTAGAGAAGACCTTAGAAGATCTCTCTCCAGAAAGAACTTGGGTCATAGAAGCTGATACAGAGTTCTTCAACAATAGACCAGAACCGTTTAAGGAGTACTATAGACGACTATTCTCCCCTCTTGTAAACCTTTATGCAAAAATAAAGGATCTTCCAGAAGAGGCATCAAGGGAGGGGAAACAGGTCTTACACATAGTCTATGAGAGGCTTAAGGAGTATGTCATACATGAAAGGCTTAGTGAAGATGAAATAAAGGTTATTGAAGGAATTATACAGGAGCTTAGGAATCTTATGAAAAAAGATCACATAGACCAATCTGATCTAGAAAAAATATTGGGAAGAACACATTTAACGATTAACATGATTAGAAACTACCTTGTACATGGACAACTAACTAAGAATGCCATAGTATATATGGGTAGTAGGGATCTATTTGATAAGCTGATGAGTACACCATCAATACTCTACGCACTATACACGTTGATCATAGCATACATTGTTGATAAATACCCAGAGCTTATTAGACATAAAAAATAAAGGTATTTCCATAAAAACAATTACCCATGATTAGTATTAATACTATTGAAACCTTATAGGAGCCATAGTAGATATAAAGTAGGTAGGATAGACTCTACCATAAATAGATCATTGTAGAGCATGAATGTTGTGATGATGATATGGCAAATAGGGATCTAGTAGATACACATGAACTAGAGAAACTACTCTACCGTATTGATGGGAGAAGCTATGGAGGCTATAAACAATTATATAGAATAATGATAGACTATGATCTTGCCAGAGGTGTTTTTACAAAGATACAAGGAGATCCTTATGCTAAGCCTTCTATACTAGAACTACATATTCCATGGCGAAAACATGGTTTTCCAGATGAATTCTTTAAACCAGAACACATCATACCGTTTACAGACTACATAGCACGTTATGTAGCAAAAGTTACCAGGAGACTTAGGCGGCGATGTGGTAGCGGGAATAGTTGTTATATAGGAATACCTACACCAGGCCCTTGTATATTAAAGAGAAGCTGTGTAGAAACTCGGGGAGAAACTATACTAATTAGATTATTCATAGGATTACCTGCCTCTGGAAGAAGAATACTTGGTGATCAAGCTAGATATGTTTTAATAGATGCTATTAGAAGCCTCTTATTATCTGTAATAGATCTAAATAAGAGAGTTACAGATATTGCAAGACATATAGTATGTTATCTAGAACAAGAAGCTATAAGGAAGTGGTTAAAGAAAAATGACTACCTATTCTTTGTAGTAAATAATAGCATACTACCACGTGAATCAAGTATTTCTTACAAACCCAAGAAGGATGCCGTCAAATTTAGGTCGCCCAAGACTCTTGAAAAAACCATATTCCTTCCTAGTGGTAGAAGAGTAACAGGTATGGCTATACCTAAAGGGGTCATTGTTATAACTGGTGGAGGCTATCATGGAAAGACCACCCTCCTAAAAGCTCTACAGGAAGGCATATATAACCATATTAGGGGTGATGGGAGAGAATATGTTGTTTCTAGAGACAAGACTATTATTGTAGAAGCTGAAAACGGTAGACTTGTATGGAGTGTTGATATATCTAGTTTTATAAAAGGACTTGAAGAAGCTGATACAAGCAATTATACATCACTTAATGCTAGTGGAACAACAAGTATGGCAGCATCTCTTACAGAAGCTATAGAGCTCGGTGCTGAAGCTATATTGATAGATGAGGATACTAGTGCAACAAACCTTTTATTTAAAGACAGGGTTATGGAGAAGATCATTCACTCCGACCCAATAGTACCATTATCTAGTCAAGCCAGAAGTATTGTAGAGAAAACTGGGGCAGGGCTTGTAATTGTCTCCAGTGCTTCATCTGCATTTTTAGACAAAGCCGATCATGTAGTTCTTATGAGAAAATACGTACCCTTTGAAATCACAGATGAAGTTAAGAAAATTAACTCAAACTATTATGGCTCCACCTCAATAGACTATAACCCCCCATCTAAGAAGAGGTACTTCTACGGCATCAGAGGATTAAAGAAGATCCGTGCAAAGGGGTATAGGCTTTTAGCAGACTATATTAACGGAGAAACTTTTGAACTCGATCTAAGTAAGTATAACAGGATTGTTGAAAAAACTCAGGTACGGTTCCTAGCATATATTATTAGAAGAATAGCTTATATGGGTAAACCTATTGAGGTAAATGAGTTAGCAAAACACGTAGACGATGTCATTAATAAGAAAGGGTTTGAAGCTTTTGCAAAACCAGTTACACCAGATCTAGCAATGGTTACAGGCTTTGATGTTGTCTGGGTACTTAATAGATTCTATAACTCAATATTTCGTCAAAAATAAGGAGCCACCCAATATTCTTTATACCTAGCTACATACAACATAACACTATGATAAGGTGGTGGTTGCTTGAAGATTGTTTGGAGACTCTCCATTAGGGCACAGATTATTATAATACTAGTTAATTCAGTAATATTTACTATTCTTGGAACATACCTAGCATTATTTACTAGCAGTAAAGTTGTTCTCCCAGTAATACAGTTACTGGCTATAATCCCCTTCTTTGTCAAGAACGTGTGGGATCGGAGACTATGGGAGGCTTCATCACTTGTGCTTATCTGGGCATTATTAGTTACTGCTACATTTGCATTCCTGGTTGCACAGTATGGTTGTAGTAGTGGAGGGGATGATATAGGGGATATAGTATATAATGGACATAAATATCTTGATGAAATGATTAAATGGATTCAAACAGGCAAAGGTGCTGAAGGAGATCCATCGTTATTTGTTAAACCAAAGATTATAGAGCTTATAGTATTTAGTATGGCAAGTCTTATAACAGCTGGTATTGCAGGGCTTGCTATGGGAGCTATACTGTTAAACTATATGAACTACTACTATGGAATACTTATCTGGATAACCAACTATAATATAAAGGCAATACTTCTTGGATGGCCCATATACGCTATTCTAAGAGTCCCTGGATACATATTCTTAGGAACAGCATTATCATCTATTTCAATAGAGCTTATAAAGAATAGAAAAATAATTATCAATGAACAAGCTATTTCATTGCTTAAGTACGCTTTTGCATTAATCATACTAGACTTTATCTTAAAAGCAACTATAGCTAATGCAATATATCAGCCTACGTTAAATGATATCATTGATCCCAGTAGACTGGAAGCTTGTCTTGAGATACTTAAGTAGTATTAATTTTGTTGATACTATACTTGGTGAGCTTAATATTGATTGGAAGATGCAGGGTATGCGGTAATAGAGGATATGTATTTGTCCCATGGACTAATACATGGTTTTGTAGAGAACACTATATACAATATTTTAATAAAAAGATTAGACGTGTTCTTGAAAAATATGTTCCACTAAACCAGCATAAAAGGGTGTTAATAGCAGTAAGCGGTGGCAAGGACAGCATTAGTATGCTATATGCTTCTAAGCCGGTTTTTGAAGAGTATGGTATAGAAACCAGGGTTTTATTTATAGATCTTGGGATCAAGGAATATAGTGAGTTAGCTAAATCCATTGTTAGGGAACACTCTAAAAACCTTGGATTAAACCTTGTTACAATAGAGCTTAAAGAATATGGCTTCACCATCGATGATATTGGGAGACTTGTTAGTAAAGGAGAGTTAAAGAGGCCGGTATGTAGTATATGTGGCATGGTTAAGAGGTATCTATATAATAAAGCCGCGTTAGAGACGGGTTCAGACTTAATTGCTACAGGCCATAGTATTGATGACTCCATAGGTTTCTCAATGATCGCTATATCACAATCTTCATTACTAGAGCTTAGTAAACAAAGACCTTACTTACCTAGGATCGGTGATCTTGTTGCAAGAGTTAAACCACTGTTCTATACCTACGAGAAGGAGGCAAAGTGGTATATTGATGCACTTGGATTAAAGATTCTTGAAGCAACATGCCCTTATAAACCTTTAAGGAAGAATCTTATCCTTGACATAAGGAGCTTATTTGATAAACTAGATAGTATGCATCCAGGGTATAAGATAAGCTTTACCCATGGTATATCAGACTATATTGCACCAATAATAGACAAGGCTATTGAAAAACCAGGATTAGTGAAGTGTAGTATATGTGGTCAGCCATCTACATCTGATCCATGCGGTTTCTGTAGGTTACGTAGAAAAATTCTTAAACCTATTTAATAACGTTTTATAATTAACTGCTAAGCCTTCTCTTGATCACTACCTTTACTGATCCTGCATCATTGTCTACTCTAACCCTTAGTCTTGAGGGGGATTCATCATAGCCTTTATCTCTATATGACCTCGTACGCACACCATTTATCTCTATAATACCATACCCATTTATCTCGGCATCAACCTTTGTCTCCTCAGGGATCTCTATTTCAAAGCTTATACTTGATGTATTTGAGTCAACCTTTACCTCTGCTTCACCATCTATTATATCATATATTGCTTTGATGTTAATGCTTGATGTATTTGAGTCTATACCAATATTTGTTGTCTTTAGATCTACAAGCTCTAGTTCAGCCCTACTAGTATTCGAGTCGATGAATACCTTCTCCTTACAACCAATCTTGCCCGATAGACTGGATGTATTTAGATCTATCCTAATAGTCTTAGGTGATATAGGTATTTCTAGATCAGCCTTTCCCCTATCTATTTCAACGGTTACTCTATCTCCACTAACTCTTACATCAGGCTCAAAGCCTTTCTTGAAGACACCTTTTAATAGCAATATATTATCCTTATTTTCAAATATATGTAAAGAGCTAGTATTTAGATCTATGGCTAACGAGTAATCCCTTGGTACATCCCTTCTAATAGATAAACTGATATTCTCCCTTTTACTCCATACATCATTTTTCCACTGCGTTGATGCAAGGGCTTTTGTTATGGCGCTTGTTATATAGGATGCTATAGATCCTATGAATGGTACTGCACCACCTACAAACAATACATCCTTTGATCTAAGCTCTACAATATCCCTCAGCTTCCTTGGAATACTTACAAATACTACATCACTTACCCCTTCAAGGATCTCGTCAAGAAGTTCTTCAGGCATATCCTCTATGGTTAAGAACACTACATCCCTAATCAATATCTTCTTACCCTCAGCCCTAATTTTCTCAGCAATCTTTCTTGTAAGGGTAAAGTTTATCCTATCCTGGATAACCATTACCTCACCAGGTTTTTCCCTAGGCCTCTCCTCTACCCTAACCTCCTCCCTCCCCGCAAGAACACTTAATGCTCTATAAGCTTTCCACCCCTCACTAGTAAGCTGATATTCTCCCACCTCGTTCTTCTCTATGAGACCCTGAAGCATACGTAGGTGGAATGCAAAGGTCCCTGAATCCTCTATACCTGTGATCCTCATTAACTCGCTATAGGAGAGAGTTTTCTTCTCAGCCAATGCCTCTATAATCTTCCTTCTAGCTGGATGAGCTAGAGCTTTAAGGTATTTTTCTATACCATCTGTACCCACATACCTCACCTGCTATATTATTATAGAAGAATCCACATGGATAAACCCTTGGTGGAGTATATTAGGCTTTATTATGTGGAGAATTCTCTACATATGCCCTATCTTGATTACTATTTAACATTTTTACATATAATTATTGTCTTTACATTATAGGTTGACTATTTTTAATAACTAAATAATGAATTTTTTGTTTTTCTCTTTGCGCGCTAAATAATATTTTATTTTATAGTAATAAATTGTATTTTGTATTCGGAAATCTAATATAATCTCTCTACAGATATACCCTAGTGAGAACATAAGGTGTAGTCTCTGTGAGTTATAAAGAATGTACCGAAGATATGATAGTTGATGCCCGTAGGGTTTTTCAAGAAGATATATTATCGCTTAAAACACTGCCCCCCTTCATGATAATGGAGGATGTAAAATCACTCATAGAGAAGATGATGGTTTTTCGTAGACAGTGTTTTAATGTACTATCTAGAGATGAATACAACTATTTCTGGAGCCTCTTTAATGGTGCATTACTTAAAATGGCTGTTGTTCTTGATGAACTCGATATTAAGGATGAACAAGGTCTTATGATTAGGAAAATGTTTACTGATACTGAGAAGAAGGTTATACGTGAGTTTGAAAAATATAGCAAATTAGAGCCGGATGTTACACCACCAGATAGGCTTGCAGAAATAATTGTTGCTAGGAAAGGAGAGATTTATGAACTTGTTGCTGAAGCTGTTCGTAAACAGTACATCGACTTTGCTGGATTAATTAAAACATGGACTACCAAAGGCGAAGTAAGGGATACTATATCAAGAGCTCTACAAATCCGTTATGAAAAGAGATTTAAAAACATAGTAAATGCCATAAAGAGACTTGTTGATCAACAACCTGCCTGGCTTCTTAGATTATTTTCAGAATATGAGGATGCATTAATTGATGCTCTGAAACTTAGAGAGAAAGCTGAGGCTACGAGAAGCGAGGTTAGAGCGAAAGTAGGCGGTAGATTAGAGGATGTCGTTAACAGGTATCTTGAGGAACATAATAGAGTTGAAGAAATGATCAAAGAAGTTGAGGAGAAAGGTATTTCCCCAGAGATTCTTAAGGAGATTGAGAAGCTAAAGCAGGAGAAGGAATACCTACTTACAAAAAGCAAAGAGCTTGAGGAGAGGCTTAATGAGGCTCAAGCTAGGCTTGAGGAGGCTATTAAGGCTTTAAGAGAGAAGGAGGAAGAACTAAAGAAAATGAGTACTGAATACGAAGATAATAAAGCTGCTAAAGAAGCACTTGAGGCTGAGGCTGAAAGGCTTCGTAGAATGGTTGATGAATTAAAGAAAGAGCTTGACGGATATAAGGATGCTTCAACCAAGATATTGTTAAAGAATGTTTCTGTTGGCTCAAAGCTTGAGGATTTAGAGGCTACTGTAAAGGGTGTTGAAGGTAGGTTAATAGGTCCTGGAGAAGCCAGGGCTCTCGAACTTATGTTTATTGAGAGATTTAGTTTTAACATGAATAAGGTGCCATTAAAGCTCTATAATCCATTGGAGAAAAAGGAGATCTTGGTAAAGAAGTGGAAGCCTAGTGATCGAGTAATATCCTATCTTACTGAAGATAAGGGTGTGCCACGTGGAACTAG
This sequence comes from Desulfurococcales archaeon, assembly GCA_021163115.1. Lineage (GTDB taxonomy): Archaea > Thermoproteota > Thermoprotei_A > Sulfolobales > Desulfurococcaceae > JAGGXK01. Next base: position 10,732 of record JAGGXK010000084.1, read on the forward strand.
TATATCTTATAATGTATATACTGGGATTCTTAAGAGGAAGAAAATACTTAGTGTAGAAGCCTTCTACTTTGTTAGGCCAGAGGCTTATTCTAAAGGATTTGATTCTAAGCCTCTGGGGCTTGGGGAACTCATGGATATTATTTCTGAGAGACTAGATAAGGCTAGAGCTGAAAATTACTACCACGTACTCTTACTTGCATCTCCTACAGGATTCACTGATAAGGCTAAGGAGTATGTATCTGGGAGCGAGTACCATAAGCTATTCCTATCAACAAACCTTGCTGTAGCATTATTTGATCCGATAGATGGGGGAGTGTATTATCATCCATTAGACCCTAGTATTAAGAGGTTTGAGAAAGTATTAACCCCGCTAGTATCCTTTGAGGAGACAAAGATTGTAGCTGACAAGATCATGGAGCTAGAGGTTGATGCATTAGCCAGAAGCCCTAACTTCCCATACTTTACCATTGATGAGCTCATGGGAAAAACAGGGGCTAGGAGAGAAGTTGTTAGAGCTGCTATGGAGAAGCTTGCAAAAGAGGGTAAGGGCAAAGTACAGGTTGTTGACAAAAAACTTGTATTTGTCTACCCATCAGAGGGGTGAACATATATGCAGGATGAGGAAGAGGAAAGAGTTTCTGAAATAGGGGAAGAGATTGGAGAGGATCTTGGGGAAGAAATTGCATCAAGGTTTGTAGGCACAGGAGTTACTGACATATTATCAACAGTGGCTCAAGAGGTTGTTAGAAGAGGGATACCAGCATTAGCATCAATGAGTTTCGGTCCTGCAGCAGGAGTTGCCGTGGGTGCACTACTTGTTATAGCTTTCAAGCTCTATAAAAGTAGGAACGCGATCAAAGACTATGACAAACTCATTTTAGCAGATGAAAGGGATATTATCAGAGTTAATGAAAAATTAGAGAAACTGTATGAGAGGAGAGAGAAACTTAGGCAAGCTCTTGAAAAAGCACCGCCTTATAGAAAGAGACTTATTGAACAATCAATAAAGAGTGTTGAAGCTAGTATAAGGAATCTTGAAGAACTCTATGCTCTTCTCCAGATAAGGCTTGAAGCACGTAAGAAGATCCTTATGCTTGGGGGCAAGAAGCTTGCTAAGGCTATAGAGGATATTGCTAAACATATTGAAAAGGGCGAAGTACCTAGTAAGGAGGTCTATAAGATTCTTGAGAAGGCTAGCAGTAATCTTGAGAAAACTAGAGTTAAAGAGGCTGTATTATTAAAGATCATTGAAAACTTGTAGCAAGAAGCCCTGGTGGATGCTAAATGATTTTCGGTAGAAAATGCTGGTTGGAGAAGGTAGGTGTTGATGAGTTAAAACAAGAGATCATTGATCTAGATTTAAAGCTTGACGTACTTGCTATGAAGCTTGAAGAAATAGGAATTGAGAAAGAATACCTAGAGGCAATTAGGAGAGGAGAACCTGGATCAAGGTATATGGAACATCAGGTCGGCATGATCGGTATAGAATATAGGGATCAACTTATACAATACAAACTCCTGGCTTCAAGAAGAAATGCATTATCGTTAGTGCTTTTACTAAAGAATAATCTAGAGTATGTTAAAAACAGTAATGCATGGGATAAGATCACTAAAATGGATAAAGAATCCCTGATTAAGGCATTATCATCTATAAGTAGGGAAGCAGAAAGTATTGATGAGGTATTGGAAAAAATAGTTAACTATAGTGGTGAGGGATCCTGAGTTATACTATTCTATGGCGTGATGACAACGATTTTGAAAACAATGTTATTATTGAAAAAGAGATCATAATTGGCAGATCGCTTATGGAGGACCCATATCAAGTAACAATAACGAAAACAGATACTAAAGAAGTTGTGAAGACAGGTATATATGATGTATCTGTTTCAAGAATTCATGCAAAAATATTCATTGATAAAGACAAGATCTACATAGTAGACACCGGGACAAGAAATAGGGGAAGTACTAACGGCACATTTGTTAATGATAGGCGTATACCACCATTAAAACCTATCGAATTAAAGATCGGTGATAGGATAAAACTAGGTTTAATGACTGTTATGAGAGTTGGAGGTATAAAGGATGGTAAACCCGTGATAAAAGCTAGTGAGGGAGAGCTCCTTGTATTAACTAAAGAAGAGGCTAGAAGCCTTCCAACACACTTACTAAAGGATAGTATAGTATTAGATGAAAATAGAGTTGGAGTAGTGTTAAAGGTTTTAGACAAGATAATTAACACATCCAAGTATAAAGTATTGGTTGAAGAAGCTGGAGGTAAGGGATACATCAACGAGATCCTCAGAAGACTTCTAGAGGCAAGAAGAGAACTATTACGTCCAAACCCTGATCTAAATAAAGCTGCGCTAAAACTTCTTCCACTAGTTAAGTGTAGGAGATATAAGGGAATACTACAGGAGATAGCTGAAGATGAATTTGAGAGACTAGAATCTATTGTCATGAATATAAGGATGGGGAAGTACGAGCTCGGTCCAAAGCCTCTCCTTGACGCAATTGATGCATTCTTTGAACTTGTAGAAGCATCTAGGTGATATTAGTTGAATAAAACTCACTACACTATAATAGTTCTCTTACTTACCCTACTCATGTTCACCCCTATAACCCTTGCTATGAAGTGGCAGTGGAGAGGCTGGAATATAGGGGATACGTGGATTTATGGAATCTATGATGATACAGGGTCCCTTATGGGATCTCTTCAGGAGAAGGTAATTGGTATGGAAACATACTATGGTTACAGATGCTATGTTATAGAAAGTGATTACCAGTATAGTAGCGGGGGATCTTATACATCATATACCTACTATACACTTGATGGAAAGCTTGTAGGATACACTAATGGAACTCATAGATTATATTTCGATCCACCTATAGAGACGATGTTTTCTAAACCACTTTATGATGGCCAATACTGGTATACATCAGCTGATGTATACATCAATGGAGATTATAGCGTATCTGTTACATATTATTATAATGTAACAAGCAGTGACCAGTATATTGAAGTATTTGAATACTTCTATGATGGGTCAACAGGAACTTATATGTTATGGACAATATATGAAATAGATCCAAGCATAAACTATGTTGAAGCACTAGTATTCTTTGATGAAAATGGAAACTTGTTAGCTACTTATAAGCTTAGACAATATATTCCAGGAGAGGCTTCTCCAACATCAGGTACTACACTATCTACATCACCTGAGACAACAGTTTCAGGGGGAGAAAAACCACCGCCTGGGGAACAGCCATCAGATACCATATATGCTATTATAGGGCTTGCATTTATCGGGTTTATTGGCATAGGCATTGCTGCAGCTATCCTTAGTCTAAGGAAACGTAGAAAGAAGAAACCTATGGAATATGCTCCGGCACCACAGCCCATACAGCCGCCAACACCACCTCCTCCACCACCATCTAGAGAGGTGCAAAGACCTAGAACTCCCTCAATGCCATCAACAATCCCTGTTACTACCCCGCCTTCTGTAAGTCAGACTGCTTGGTCTGAGATCTATATTGGGGCTGAGGAGATCAATGTTGAGCCAGGTGGTTCAATCGATCTACAGGTTCGTATAAAATCTAGTGCTCCCTGCGAGGTTTGGGTTGAGCCGCCTGGTCCATGGATGACTATCATACCGAGAAGACTAAGGGTTTCCGCCGGAGAAAATAATGTATTGTTTAAGCTAAGCCTCTCTTCAAGTGCTCCTGCTGGAGAATACAATATTATTGTAAAGACTTCTCTAGGAGCTTCATCTAAGACAAAACTATACATATATAGCGTACCTACTGCTAAGCAGGCGATACAGCTACCAGGGTATGAGATAATAGCTCCTATAGGCTCGGGAGGTTTCAGTGTAGTATATAAAGGGCGCAGGATCAAGGATGGCATGGTTGTAGCTATTAAGATCCCAAGGATAGAGCTAGGAGCAACAATGGCTGCTTCAATGATACAAGGGTTTAAGAAAGAGGCTGAGACATGGAGTAAGCTTAGACACCTCCATATAGTCCAAGTACTTGACTATGGGTTAAAGCCCATCCCCTATCTTGTAACAGAGTACATGCCCGGCGGTACCCTAAGGAAAAAGCTTGGAACCAACAAACCCCTTGGGCTTAGGAAGGCTTTAGAGATAACTATAGGTGTCGGTGAAGCACTTAGCTATGCACACCACCTAGGGGTGATCCACAGGGATATAAAACCTGAGAACGTATTGTTTGATAAAAACGATGTAGCTAAAGTAACTGATTTCGGTTTAGCAAAAGTTCTTCTAGAAGCAAGCATGGCTAGTGGCGTGGGATTCAAGGGAACACTACTATATGCTGCGCCAGAGCAGATAGACTCCACTGCCTATGGCAACGTTGACTGGAGAACAGATATATGGCAGTATGGAGCCATGTTCTATGAAATGCTAACTGGACGCCCACCATACAAAGCTGATTCCCCGCTACAGCTAATAAACAAGATCGTGTCCAGTAAGCCAGTACCGCCATCAATGATCAACAGAAGCATACCACGAGAACTAGACATAATTGTTATGAAGTGTCTTGAGAAGAGGAAGGAGGATAGATGGAGAAGCATAGATGTTATTCTTGAAAAACTATACAGGATAAGAAATAGGATCGACATGTACTATGGAAGATACTAGTTTTTATCTAAACACAACACCTATTTTGCTTATTTATCTCATTTAGTATTCTCCCTATCTTAACAATCTTCTCTGCAACAATCTTAGCTGTTTCACCAAATATAAATGCTAGAGGCTCTTTACCTTTCTCACCATAATCAAGTATTACTTCCGGGATCTCTCCGCCAAGATTCTTTATAGCTTCTCTTATACCCCAGGGTGTTGTTGCACCCTCCTTAAGTTTTACTTCAAGGGGTTCTAGTTTTCTATCGAAATAAGATACCTTGAAACCGGATAGTCTAATACTCTTCTCTATATCTTTATCAAGAGCTATATTGGCTGCAGCTCTATATTCTGGCTTATACTCCATTATTGTTAGAATAGCTGTTGCTATATGCTTTGATACACCAAACTCTGGTTTCGCCGCCACTATTAATCCGTCTTTATACTTTCCTATCCTACCAGGTATGGCTGCTACATCTAATGGTGAGCGAGCATAGGATTTAGGAAGAGCCATTCCAATATTTATTTGTACCTCTGGAACAAGATCCCCTACAATGCTAGCGTTTTCCAACAGTATCTTTATAGCCTCTTCAACGTTCTCTAAAACTCTGTATCTCTCAGCAGGGATCATGAGCCATGAAACAGGATTTACGGGTCCATGTCCATGGCCTATTTCTAATCCATAGTCTATAGCCATTGTTATAAACCTTTTAGCAACATCTATAGCTTCAGGTATACTCCTACCCTTGGCTAGTCCGGCAGCAATTGCTGCTGATAAAGCACATCCTGTTCCATGAGTTGTTTTCCTAGCTATTCTTGGTGCAGTGTACTCGAAATACTTACCCTTGTAGTAGAGGATATCAATGCTCTTATCACCTTCCATATGCCCTCCTTTTACAAGAGCTGCTTCCGCACCAAGTTCTTCAACAATAATTCTTGCTGCCTCCCTAGCATCTTCTAGACCCTCTATCTTTATTCCAGAAAGCTTCTCTGCCTCAGGCTTATTGGGTGTTATAACTGTTGCTAGCGGAACCATTTCCTTAATCAATGCATCCATAGCCTCCGGTTTAAGCAGTGGAGCACCAGACTTAGCTATCATAACAGGATCTACAACAAGAGGGAAACCATACTTCTTAACAGTCTTTGCAACAGCCCTTATTATATCCGAGTTACTCAGCATACCTGTCTTAGCAGCATCAACACCTAGATCATCTGCTACAGCCTCTATCTGTGCAACAACAATATCGGGAGGTATATCATGTATAGCTCTAACCTCATAGGTGTTTTGTGCTGTTATGCTTGTTATAGCAGACATTCCATGAACACCCATTACAGCAAAAGTCTTTAGATCAGCCTGTATACCTGCTCCTCCACCACTATCGCTCCCAGCAATAGTTAGTGCTGTTGGAATAATCTTTTTAGACAAGACTCTCCACCTCCTAGAGAATAACTGTGATTGAATTATACGGTATAATTATACCGTTATCTAGTATAACTAGATTACTCTTGCCTCAATAAGAGTTGTAGGAGCTACCTCAAATAATGAATGATTCCTCTCAAAGCCATATCTCTTATTAACTTTTTTAGCTAAACCAGTGATAACTTCACCTAGCTTATCTAGTGGAACAAGTATTTCTGTGACATGCACTGGTGTAAGTTTATCTTTCTCAGCAACCCAGGCTTCTTCAGGTACAAGCCTTATATACCTACCCTGAAGACTTGCCTCTACAAGCTTCCTTACAAGAATACTTCTGCGAGACTCAACTAGCATTTCATTAAGACTCCAATCACCCTTCTTCACAACAAGTTGGTGGTAAAGAGGTTTTGATCTAGTAAAAAGACCTCTAGCATTACCAGGTCTACCACCTTGTTTCTCCATACATGTAGTCCTTGTATGGAGATAGTCTACTACAACCCCTTTATCAATAATTGTTCTTCTCCAGGCAGGATATAGTTCATCATCAAAGAACCTCTGTAACGGCCCGGGATAAAAGGGGTCCTCTATAACTGTTAGCCCCTGATACAGTACTGTATTATAGTGGAGCTTAATGGGTTCATCTGCTTGAAGCAGGTGAGCTAACTCATGATAGAACATTGGTGCAGCCTCATCATCAAGTATAACATGCCATCTACCAGTATATACTGGGTTAAGTCTTCGGGCATGTGCCTGGCTAGCGAGTATTGATAAAAGTTTTTCAGACTCGCTAGATCCTAGGCTATACATGTTCCTAGGATCAGGAGAGGCTACTAGAGAGCCTGTAGACAATAATCTGCCAAGATAAAGTGTATAAGGATATATGTAGAGCTCATAAAGTATTCTCTCCTCAACATTGTATATGTTATGTGTTTTAACAGCTATCTCCTTCTTAATCCTCTTCTTAACAAGAATGATCTCAGCCTTTAAGCCATGGCTTCTAAATGACTTTACCATACCTGGGACCAGTTCATTAACGAGAATATTTAGATCTACATCACGACCAACCCTATATTTTCCTGAGGAATAATCTCTATTAAACCACTTAACCCTCTCTATACATACTCCCGTATTCTTTTTAGCAAGCTCCTCCAGCTGCCTAAAATCATGTACACTTGTCGAGCTAGCAATACCTATACAACCCTTATCTACCACTCTAACACCATAGATTCTACTAGAATAGCTATTATACTCAATACTTGTTCCACGAAACGCATACTCTACGATATTCTCTTCATAAACTATGTTATCCAGATACTCCATAAAATCACCAGCACCTAGTTTAATCTACTAGCTAGAAGCCCTGTTATATCATTGTATCCTACTTACTATAAGACAGTGTAGTATTTAATCCACCACAAATCTATGACAAGAGCGTGGAAGCATTAGGATACACAAGGTATTCCTAGAAGATGGGCCATATACATGTATATAGGTTTAAAGAAGTGACCTTATTCTCTAAGGAGGTTAATGAGCAGTTATGTAGGAAGGCAAAGGATTTTATTAGCAAGACTAGAGGATATAGGAAACCTGGAATAAAGGGATCTATTTAATAGACTACTATATAACTCCAGAAGATATCTTTCTCGAGAACTATGTTAGAAGAAGCCTGTAGCTGTTTTTAATCCTGGAGCTCTTATGGAGAGTGAAGAGATATGGGTTTTCCCAAGAATTGTTAGGTTATTACCACTATGCCTCCGTAATAGGTTTGTTTAAGCTAAGATACCGTGGCTTTATTAGATGAAGAAATCAGTAAACCAGTATATACAAAGATTATAATTTATCCTGATCAGCCATGGGAGATAGCTCTCGGATGCGAGGATCCAAGAGTCTTCAAGCATCGAGGTAGATACTATAATATTGTATACTGGAGTTGCTCCAGAGCCTGATCATCCTGAGCATAAACCAATAATTGGTATATCAAATCTTATAGGTCTCCAAGGACTTGCTATCTTGGATAAGGATATGAGTATGGTTTCAAAGAACTATTTTAAAATAATATATAATGATGTAATCCACGTGCCGAGGAGCTGGCGTGATTCAGCAATACTTGATATAAGTAACAATACAGCAAGCATGCTTAATAAGACCAACCATAGATCCCATAGAGATAGATAGACTGGTATGCAACAGCTTCTATCAATGATCTGGTAATAAATCTTGATGATATAAAACCTGTATTGTCATTTGAGGAATGGGAGATCAAGGCTGGATGGTCAACAAACGTTGTAAAGATAATTACTTGGTATAACTAGATACTATGTTCTAACAGCAAAAGAACTTAATGAAGTCTATGGAGATAGACCAGGAGTAATATTCGGTAATGGACTTGTTGTCATAAAAGACACAATATTATGGATCGGTGGAGTAGGAGATCATATAATAGGAATATTCTCAACAAACATGGATAAGATAATAGAGGAGATAAACTGGCTTAAAGGCTAAACCCGGTCATGGTTAAGGAGTTTTTAACCTAGATTAAATTTTTAGCTAATAGGGTAAGAAGAGTATTCTGGGGATATAGCTAATGGATGTCTCTGAAGCTATATTCTCTAGATCATCTATACGTATGTTTAAATCCGATCCAATACCGGATGAGGCAATTACCAAGATACTGGAAGCAGGTATAAGGGCTCCCATGGCTGGTGGTATAGAGAGATGGTATTTCGTTGTAGTAAGATCTGAGGATAAGCGCAGAGCTATTTATGAGTTGTTAAAGAAAGCACATGTATTATATGCTACAAAGGTGTTGAGAACACCTTATCCAGAAGAGAGTGTAAAGAAATGGATTGCACGTATGGAGGCAGGCATGTATTATGCCCCACTCTATATAGCTGGCTATATAGATCTGGGGAGTCCTAGGTATATTGACGAATACTCTGATATAGAGAGAATATTTCTATATCAAAGCATAGCAGCTGCGTTTGAAAACATGATACTTATGGCGTGGTCTATGGGTATAGGATCTGTATGGATCGGTGTACCATTGTTCATGAGGGAAGAATTTGATAAAGTACTTGAGCCTCCGCAGGGAATGGAGCTTGCAGGAATACTAGCTCTAGGATACCCAGCTGTACAACCAAAGTTAAAGAAGAGAAAGCCCTTAAATGAGACAACAAAATACATTTAAGTAATCTATGTTGTAATAGCTTTTGCAAGACCAGGCGGTGTATCTATTGGTAGGTTGTATCTACAGCCGAGTCTATAAGCTAGTAGCTGGAGAGGGATAATTGAAGCTATTGGTGATAAAACCCTATTTCCTGAAGGAATAGTCGTGATCACATCCCCATAACCTGTTCCATCCTCTGAAACAGTAACTACCATTGCCCCCCTAGCAAGTGCTTCCTGAGACACACGCTCATAGAGCTCTATAGCTGTCTCCTCAATAGGCTTAATGAATACTACAGGATAATTATCTCTTACAAGAACCATTGGACCATGTCTGAGTTCTCCTAGCTGAAGACCCTCTGCATGAACCATTGCAGCCTCCTTTAATTTAAGGGCAGCCTCTAGGGCTATTGGATAGTTTATACCGCTGCTTACTACATATAGATCCTTCCAGCCAGTAAGCTTTTCTACAATCTCTGAAACACTTTTATCGATCTTTTCCATCTTACCGGATAACCGTTTTGCAAAATCACGTATACTACTATATAGTTTCTCTAACTCTGTGGCCTCAAAGGAGCCTGTATATAGACCTGTATAAGCAGCTAGTATTGCGAGTGCTGTTAGTGTTGAAGTAAATGTCTTGGTTGCTGGCACAGCTATTTCCGGGCCTGCACCAACTGGTAGATACACGTTTGATTCTAGTGTAAGCCTGGATCCTACAACGTTTGTTACACCAACTATTACAGCACCATGTTGTTTAGCGAGCTTAACGCTTCTAATTACATCACTTGTTTCTCCACTCTGACTAATAGCAATGACGACGGTACCCGTAGATATGTTGTCTAGTGCATAGTATGGAAACTCTGCAGCACTAACAACATTGATTGATATCCCAGCTAACTCAGCAAAATAGTATGCTGATACAAGTCCTGCATGGAGGCTTGTACCGTTAGCTATTACATAGACGTTTCTAGCCCCATAAACTATCATTGCTGCAAGTCTAAGGTATTTCTCCATCAAAGTATATGTTGTTCTAATAATAGCGTCGGGTATCTCATATATCTCCTTTAACATGTAGTGAGGATAGCCTGCTTTCTCAATAACTTCTATAGGATATTTTACTCTTTTACGTAAAACCTCCTTTACCTCTGCTAGACTATTTATATCTATAATCCTTATTCTGTCAAGCCCTATCTCAGCAGCCATGCCTTCATTTAACACTAGTGATTCATCAGCAAAACCATATAGGCTAGGTATATCACTAGAGATAAGCCTACACTCTCTTCCAACTCCTATAACAATAGGCTGGCCTTGGTTTACAGCATATAGTTTAGGTATGCCTTTTATGAGAAGAGCTATAGCATAAACTCCTTTAAGAGATCTTACTGCATAGGCTATAGCATTTAATGGCTCCATAACCTTCAAATACTCCTCCATCAAATGGGCAAAGACCTCGATATCTGTTCTAGACTGAAACCTGTGTCCCTTTTTCTCAAGATTTCTTCTAACCTCTTCATAGTTCTCTATAACACCATCGCCTACAACAGCTATGTTGCCCCCACAGTCTGTTAGTGGGTGAGTATTCTCATAAGACGGCCATCCACGACTAGCATACCTGACATGCCCCAATGCTATATTTGATGATATGTTTTCTAGATCAATATGCTTAACTGCTTCATCTAAGTGCCCAGGATACTTCCTTATAACAATACTTCCATTATTATCAAGAAAAGCTAATCCAGCACCATCATACCCTCTATATAAAAGCCTCTTTAAACCTGTTACAAGAGCACCTCTCTCTATAATATGTGGACATATTATACCAAATATGCCGCCCAAAACACACACCTCTTATCTAGATATTACTGCCAGGAACAATTAATATATTATAGCTGGTTAGTATACAAATATACAGACTGGATATTAGAAGCCCCGTATTGCATTCATAGTGGATAGTAGTCTATAAATTTAATATATTCCCCATGTCAGAGATAATTGAATTAATAATACAATTATTTTACCTAAAAATTATTGATCAAAATAGAATTTAATAGTATAAAAATAACTATAAACATGTTCAATTAATAAAATTTTTATAGTACAGTTGTATAATCATTTATGATTATTTGGGGGATACCTATGGGATATAAAGCACTAACTAAATTAGAGTCTATTCTATCAATTCTTGCTGTCATCTTGTTGGTTGTAGCTGTAGCTGGCTGGATGCGCCCAGTTCCTCAGCCAACTCAACCAACGCCTACAACTACTGCTAAAGTAGAAAAAATGTATTATATACCAATACTTAACGAATGGATGACCGAAAGTGAGATCAAAGAGGAGATCCAAAAAGAGGGTACAGTAATAATTGCTGACTGGACTTACGGCGGCCTTGTAGAAACATACCATGTACCAGCGTTTAAGAAGTATATTAAAGACTACTGGGGAGTTGATATAGACGTTAAATGGGTTGGTACTCAAGAACCTGAAGTAATTGTATCCTCAGTACTCCAAGCTGTTAAAGCAGGACAGCCAGCACCCTATGATGTAGTAGCTATTGAAGCACCATATTTCTTTAGAGCAAAGAAAGCTAATGCAATAGAGGCTGCAATATATATTGGTAACCCATTAATGAAAAACCTGTCATACGTTCACCCATTCTTCCTACAGTTCCAGCCCTATGCTGTTGTATTCCAAGCAATTGATACAGCCGGAATGCTTGTTAATACAGAAAAAGCCGGATGGATCAAAGACTATACAGACCTAGCTGATCCTAGATTGAAAGGCCATGTAATATTACCAACACCGGGAACGGTACACTTTGCTAACTTCCTGGTAAACCTAGCCCTAGCTATGGGCAAGGACTATAAGAATCCCCAGGATATGGAGGAGGTTATAAAGTTTGCTGCAGAAAAAATACATCCTAATGTATTAAGGTACACTGTATCAGAGGCAGAGATCATCGAATATCTTGAAAGAGGAGAAGCATGGGCTGTTGCATGGTGGTGGTATCTAGCTCCTGTTGAAGCTGTAAAAGGATACCCAATAAGCAGGGTAGCTCAGCCACAGGGCAACGTGTTTATACCAGGTATTGCATGGATACCTAAGGGTGTCCAGCACCCAGTATTAGCTCAGCTATTCATAAACTTCCTGATGAGCCCAGACTTCTGGTTTGCTATAGGCTTCCCACAGTATAGAGAATCTAAGGAAGACTTCCTAATGCTACACCAGAACCTATTAAATGACAGCAACTTCGACTTGCTACCAGACTGGATCAAGTCAATATATTCACAGATATATCCATACCCGCTTGACAAGATGTATGAATGGTATGTATTCCCAGACTACGAATACATCGAGGAGCACACTGAGGAATGGTCTAACTTATACAACCAGTACGCTGGACTAACATAAAGGAAAAACAATAACTTATTTTCCAAAATTCTTTTTTATTACTAACCATATAAACCTAGTGAATAAATGATGTTTATCCCGCTAGTCCAGTACTAGTATGCATCATAAGTACTAATACTGGGTCTGGTGGATTAATCGATGCCAGGGGTATTAAAGGGGAATCCATATAGTAATTATATAATATACCTTGCTTTAATTCCAACAATTATCTATATTACGTTGTTCTGGATCATGCCTATAGTACATATATTTATTATTAGCCTGACCTATAAGGACTCGTTCCTCCTAGGATCACCAGTTTTTGTTGATGGTGAAAACTATGAAACAGTTTTCGCTATGTATAGGGAAAGCATTAAGAACTCTATATTACTGCCTTTCTCAGCCGCAGTCTTAGATCTAGTATTAGGGTATCCTCTTGCATACTTACTTGTTAGGAAGAGGATACTATTTAAGAATGTTATTAGGGCCTCTCTAGTATTCCCCTACTTCGGGGATCTCTATATATCCTATGGTCTATGGAACATGTTCCTTCCAGGAGGATTATTCGATATATTCTATAACCTATTCGGTATATCATATAGACAAATACTTTACACACCTTATGCCGTCATATTCGGTCTTTCAATATTTACACTACCCCTTATGGTTCTATATGTTTCATCTAATCTCCAAGAAGTAGACCCAGTACTAGAGGAAGCAGCACTAACTCTTGGTGCATCACCGATTAAATCGTTTTTCAAGATAACATTACCTCTAACACTACCTGGAGCAATAGCTGGCTTCTTAGCATGTTTTGGATGGAACCTTGGCGGATACTTGATCCCATTATTGCTTGGAGGTATAGAATCTGGTAATGTAATAACAGTAAAGATTGTCTACCTAACTCTCCAGATACACAATTATGGTGTAGCAGCTGCATTAGCAGTAATTCTTACACTAATGACTATGTTTACAACCTACCTTACATTTAAAGTTACTAAATTCCTTAAATAGGGTGGGAGGAGTGGCTTTAAGGAATAAAATAGATATGGCATTACTTGCAAAAATCATATACTTGATACTAATCATATTTATAATCATATCACCATTCATTTTCATATTCTATAGAGCAGTAACCTATAGAAGACCTACAGGTACAGAGTTTGTTGGATTAAAATTCTTTTATCAAATAACAGAGGATTACTGGAAAGCACTTGGTAACTCAATTATTGTAGGACTTCTTGTCTCACTATTTGACTTTGCAATTGCATTCCCACCTGCATATATCCTAAGCAAATATGAGTTCAAGTATAAGAAATTATTTGCAGTAATCCTTGTTGCACCAATGTTTACACCTGATGTAGTGGCTGGTGTTGGTTTATCCTCAGTATACTTTAGATACTACCGATTATACGGTACCCTACTGGGCACCGTACTTGGACTAGCATCAACAAGTTATCCGATGATGTTCCTGCCACTCCTAGTATCTATAAAGAATCTTGATCCAACCTATGAAGAAGCTGCAAAAACCTTAGGTGCTTCACCACCGCAGACAATACTTCGTGTAGTATTACCGCTCATAGGTCCCGGCATATTTAGTGGGTTCCTGCTAACATTTGTATGGAGTATAAACAACTATCTACTACCACTATTCATTACTGGGCCTGGAATAGATCTCTTAGCAGTAAAACTGTACTCCGATATAAGGTGGTGGGGGCTACTTGGAAGAGTAGCTGCCGAGGCATCAATTCTACAGCTAGTAACATTTGGTGTAATGCTATTATATCTTAAGACCTTAGGTACTAAGTATCTAAGCGGCTTTTCATTCTAAACGTTTTCTTTCGGTGAAACCCTATGAAGCCTAATAAGATATTTTTTCTCATACTCTTAGCTATAATAGTATACCCTCTGATATTACCACTCTTCTTTACTAATATAAGTATTCATATAGCACACCATACCAGCTATATAGTACTTGTTAAAGCAAGAGATGCCTACCTGACCTATGGCGATGAATTAAATTTTGTAATAACCCCGCTGCTTGATCTAACTAAATGCGATATATCAATTAAACCATCCAATATAGTTAAGATAGAGCACATATCAAATTATAGAGACTATACAATAATTACTGCAAA
>JAGGXK010000011.1 GCA_021163115.1 Desulfurococcales archaeon
AGTTTATGAATAATCCCTTACCCATAATATATCATTATAAGAAACTTCAAAGCGGCTATGGTCCTCTGTATCCTATAATATCTGATCCTATGATAGAGGAAGTGGCTGGGAGCCAAGAAGATGGAGTAGTATATGTTATTCACAGAAAATATACTTGGTATGGATGGATAAAGACAAACATTGTTCTAGATAAGCCAGCAATGGATCGCCTAGTTCTAAGCCTTGCTAGGAAAGCAGGTAGACACCTAAGCCTCTCTCATCCAATAGCTGAAGGACTCACTGATGATGGCATAAGGATAGCCCTTACCTATGCTAGAGAAGTCTCTAGAAGGGGAAGTAGTTTTGTTCTTAGAAAGAAGCCTTGGACACCGTGGACTATAACAAGAATTATTGATCGTGAAATGCTCCCTCCACAGGCAACAGCCTACCTATGGCTTATCTTAGAACTTAGAGGCTCAATAATGATTGTAGGAGGGATGAGTACTGGAAAGACTACTCTACTCCAAGCCTTACTTACATTAATACCCCCGTCAAGAAGAGTTGTAACTATAGAAGATACCCCAGAGATTACCGGGACTACAGGATTATGGGATCCATTGGTAATAAGGCCTGGGGCCATAGATTCTGTATCAATAGATGAATACACCTTACTAAAATTTGCTTTGAGGAGGAGAGCAGACTATATTGTAGTAGGAGAAGTCAGGGGCCGTGAGGCAAGGCTACTAATTCAGGCCTCTAGACTAGGGCATGGAACATTATCAACATTCCATGCAGAAGATGCAGAGACCGCTATTGAGAGGCTATCAGCACCCCCTATTTCTATACCAAGGAATCTCCTAGGTAGTATATGGTGTATGGTTGTAATGGATCCTGGTGGAGCCAGTGGAACTAGGAGAATTAAAGCTATCTATGAGCTTGATCAGAATGCAAGGAAATTAATGCCTATAGTTACCCTAAATAACGAGAATGATACCTTTGAACCACAGGATCTATCATCTATTGCTAAAAATAGCTTTAGATTAACCCATGTACTTGACGAGGATATAGTTATTGATGAGCTTAGCCATAGAGCATTATTCTTATCTAGACTTGTATCAAGAGGAGTATTCTCTCTAGATAGATTATCAAAGGAGCTTCAAAGATTCTACATTATGGAAGAGGGTGAACTCTTAGCCCAATATGTGGAGGAGACGGAGGCAATAAAACATTGAAGACTTTACTAAATAAACTAGCTGGTTCAGCTCTTGCCTCTATATCCTTTATAATAACTATATACATATTTGGACTGAGCAAGAATTACTTACTAGCAGCACCAGCTGTAATGTATATCTCATTTATAGCTTCCGAGGCCATAGAAAAATATTCATTAAAACAACGAATCAACACTGGATTTCTAGAATTCACAACTTTATTGTTAAGCTTTGAATCAAATGGGCTCCACATAAATGATCTATTCCATAAACTAGCCACCGGCGAAGTTACCTCTCCTAAGGTATATATTGATATAGCTAGACAATATGTAGGGATAGAGAAACTTATAGGTGATGTTAGAAGAAGCCTTTCTATACTTATAAAAAATCTTCCAAAAACAAAGCTTACCAAATTTCTTGAAGGATATATAGGAATTCTTGAAACAACAGGCGATACACTAAGATACACGGAATCTATTGTTGAGAACGAGTTAAACGAGCTAAGAAACAGTACCAATAATCTACTCGCACTTGTAGAGAATTTCTACGAGGTATACCTTGTATCAATACTAACTATCATAGTTATAACCAGTTTCCCGGGGATACTTATATCTCCTGACGTGGTCTACCTAGTTTTATTCTTAACAAACATAGTCGCATATACTATTTCAAGCATGGTCTCATCAAGGATATTCTACCATGAACCTTCTTCAATGTCTATTGCTACAATAATTTTGTTTGCATTGCTTATAGTATTTATAAAGATCCTTGGTGTAATTTATACACTAGTCACAATGATTATAGTTATTGTACTATCATCATTTATATCAAATGAGATCCTTGGATGGCGGAAAAGAGTAGAGTACAGCCTACATGAGCTCATAGAGGACCTTTATGTAGAAGCACAACACGGCTTCCCCATAGATAGGGCCCTTAGTAGATTATCTGAAAAAGATACTGCATATAGCTGGATAGCTTCAGAGTTATCAAAGATATTATCGCTAGGTGTCAAGGGGGGTAAATTAGCTGATCTTGTTGATACAACCCCGTTTATAACAAAGATATTAAGACTCGTTCTCTCACCAATAGAGTATTCTGGTAATCATAGTAGGCACTTGGGTTACGTGCTAAGGTATCTTAGAAGAATAAACTCTATAAGAAATAGTGTAAAGGGAAGAGCTAATGTATTATATGCATATACTCTCATTCTTCCTCCAACAATATATGTTGTAGCGTATAGTCTCCAGTCAATGGCTTCTTCAGGGTTCCTAATAATAGATCCAACTTCTATCCCAAGCTATGTAATGGTTTCAAGTATACCTGCCTGGATTGTTGTATCAAAAATAACCAATGGATGCGGATTATGTAGTTTAAAAACGTTATTTATAGTTTTAGAAAATCTTTTACTATATATACTTATTAGCCTTTAACAACACCAATAGGCTTAAGTTTTACAACAAGTCTACCTATACCAACATGATGTGCTACCTCTACAACGCGATCAACATCCTTGTATGCACCAGGAGCCTCTTCGGCGACAACTCTTCTTGTTGCAGCTCTTAATACTATTCCTTTCCTCATAAGCTCGTCCTGAACTCTTGATGGACTATAGGCCCTTATTGCTGCATGTCTTGACATCCACCGGCCAGCTCCATGGGGTGCTGAATACCATGTTCTAGCACCTTTATGGGTTCCTACCAGTACATAGCTTGCAGTTCCCATTGAACCAGGTATTAATACCACCTGGCCTATAGACTTATGGTCCTTGGGTATTTCTGGATGCCCTGGCGGAAAAGCTCTTGTAGCTCCCTTTCTATGTACAACAATTTTTGCTCTACGGCCATCTACATCGTGTTCCTCGATCTTAGCTATATTGTGGGCTACATCATATATTATATGTAGATCAAGCTGATCAGGATCTTTATGGAATACTTGACGGAAACTCTCTCTAGTCCAATGAGTTATCAACTGTCTATTAGTCCAGGCGAAGTTTGCGGCTGCAGCCATAGCTTTAAAGTAGTTCTGTGCTTCAGTGCTCTTAAAGGGTAGGCTTGCAAGTTCTCTATCTGGAGGCCTTATACCATATTTCCTCATAGCTCTCTCCATAACTAGCAGGTAATCACTTGCAACCTGGTGGCCTAGGCCACGACTACCAGTATGAATCATTACTGTTACTTGGCCTTCATGGGTTATACCAAGGACTTTAGCTATCCCTGGCGCATAGATCTTTTCTACAACCTGGATTTCAAGGAAATGATTTCCTGCACCAAGAGTACCAAGCTGGTTATGACCTCTTTGTTTAGCTCTATGGCTTACTTTACTAGAGTCTGCCTCCCTCCAGCTACCACGCTCCTCGATATGCTCTGGATCATCGCTCCAACCAAATCCCTTAGAAATAGCCCATTCAACACCCTCGTCGAGAACTTTGCTTAATTCATTAATACTTAGCCTTACTCTCCCAGTACTACCCACACCGCTTGGTATATTTCTAAATAATGCATTAACTAGGTCCTTAAGCCTCGGTTTAACATCACTATAGTCAAGGTTTGTTCTAAGAAGTCTTACACCACAGTTTGACACTATGATCCCGTTTGCTATAAAGTTGTGTGCTTTATCATCAACCATTATATCGTATACATATCCATTATAGTTTTCTACACTAATATCTTCCACAACATCCCATATTATGTCTCCACTTACATTACTCTTAATCCATTCTTCAAAAGACTGGAAGTTCTTCGGTATCCTAGCCTCTTTTACTCCACTATAAATTACTCTCTCAATAAATCTTCTATTGATCCATTGAGTCTTCTTTGTAAGTACTAGCATTATTTCCCTAGGACCAGCCCCTACGCTATGAAGCCTTATTGCCTCCTTAGCTGCTTCTTCTCTTTCACCTAATACATGGATCTTGTACTTTAACCATGCAACAGCCGCTAATCCAAGCCTATGTCTTACTGGATTGTATATATATCCTATACGTGACCATAAGTTAATTAGAGACTTTGGTCTTGTAGATATTCTCAGCTTAAGCCTGATCTTATCACCATGAACCTCTCTCATAATATCAAGTACCCTTACATTAAACTCTCCCAGCATCCTTGCTATATCTCTTAAGAACTCTACAGCATTTTCTTCCAGCTCCCTGATCTTGGTTATTGATATAAATGGTTGCTCAAAATTATATCCATTAATTGTCTGAGGCTTATTCATTTCTGCACCAAAGTATGCTGCTAGATATAGCCTCTTCATCCATAGTGGGAGCTCCTTAATCCACTGTGGTACGGTAAACGGAGTACTTATCTTCCTACCCTTAGGTGCACCTAGTTTTTCTAGAAGCTCTGAGAAACTTCTAGCTGATACATATACCGCATTCTCTACACCATTGATTTCTTTACCTTTGTAATGGACTTTCTTTTTACGGGTTATTATTTTAGATGGACTGTAACCTAGTTTTTTGATATCGTTTCTTATCTCCTCTAGTCCTTCTTTGTCTCCATAAAACCATGTCTTCTTACCATCAAAGGATCCATCTCCAGTAAAATATCCTATAAGCTTTATTATTATCGGTAGTTTAGGGTTATCTGTGTATAGTGGTAATAACCCTCTCTTAGTCAGCTCCCTAGCAATACTTCTGTCAAAATCATTTATGTCTAAAAGCAACTTTTTAGGAGGTTTTTCATATCTAACTCCTTCAAATGGATAGATAGCTACCTTCATCCCCTTCTTAAGATCTCTAATATTGATCATTCCCCTACTGGTAAGAATAGGGTGATCATGGCTTGCCTTTAACACTAATCCCGTTCGTGTCTTTATTACATATATTTTTTCCTCTAATCTATAGAACCAGAACACTATGTCAGCACTACGTATCTTTCCATCATTTACAATAACTTTTTCGCCAGGTTTTAGATCTCTGATGTATCTCCAGGCACCATATTCGTCTAATACCCTAGTGTCTGGGGTCAAACAATTAATATCGTAGCCTACGCCGCCAGGGCTTATAACACCTTCTTCTGCATCGAATCCTGCGACCCCGCCAATAGGGAATCCATAGCCCTGATGCCCATCCGGCATTACAAATGCTGCTCTATAGATACCAGGTAAACATGCAACATTAGTTGCTTGGACAAGTGTTAAATCACTCCTCATTTTCTCTAGCAGATATTCATCAGCAAAGATTACTGCTGGTACTCGCATACAAGACTTAGCATCCCTAGGAATAATCCATTCAAACCTATCAACCTTCTCAAGCCTTATCCTTGAACTCAAGAGCACCCACCTCTAATATTTAAGTAAAACCAATATGCCCTAGATCATGATTAGATTGCTACTAAACACCCATAACGATATAGCTATACAAGTCCTATTATACCTTACCATGTAAACGAATAGCCTTCCACTAAGACAATTATTGAATAAGATATGCTATGAGAATTTTTTATGTAGAAACACTAATATTAATCACCAGTTCTCTCCCATATACTCTTCTATAATACTCCCTATTTCTTCACCATATGGTATACTAACTTGTTTTTTACTTACCAGATTCTTTATTGTTACAATTCTCTTCTCATACTCTCTGGAACCAATTATTACTGCATGTGTATACCCAGCTCTTGATGCATAAGACAAAGCCTTAGAGATCTTCCTAACCCCCATGATGGTGGCCCTTAACCCATACCTATGAAGTTTTTTCATAATATCAAATCCAATCTTATACATATCTCTCCCTTTATCCAACACTATAACTAAGACATTAATACCAGGCTCTACTATAATAGGGGCTTTCTTTAGTATAAGTATTATCCTATCTAAGCCCAGGGCCATTCCAGTTGAATACTCTGAAGGCCCTCCGTATACCATAGTCAAGTTATCATATCTGCCTCCACCTCCTATACTGATATCAAGTTTTTGAGTTTTTATCTCATATATTATGCTATTATAGTAAGCTAAACCCCTCACAAGACCTGGGTCATATATAGCATTTATACCTATTTCATTAAGCATATCTATGAAATCTATAGTTCTCTTTATCTCTTCCTCCAGGGCATCCACTTTATTTTCAACGATCTTGGTATACTTACCTATTAACTCATTTAACTGATTCAAGTTCATTGACAGGAGATCTCTAAGAACGTCTTTGAGAACAGGATTTACTTTTTCAGAATACTTAAAAGCTTTATCAATAAACTTCTTATCTATTAAATGTAATATGTGATCCTGGTCATCTTCATTTACTCCTAAGCTCTTCATGAAGATCCTATAAAGCCCCACATTACCCACTATATAATAATGCCTTATTCCAATTGTATCAAGATATTCTGTTGCCGTAGACACTACCCTTAGATCAGCATCTACATCTCTATCACCAATAACCTCTAAGCCTCCCTGCCAAAACTCTCTATACCTCCCTCTCTGAGGCTCTTCATATCTAAAACATTGTGCAACATAATATAACATAATAGGCTTAGGCTCCCCTCTAAGACTCCTTAAATAAGCTCTTATAACAGATGCTGTAACCTCTGGGCGTAGTGCTAGAAGCCTGCCTGCCTTATCTTTGAAGACATACATTGACCTCTTTATTTCTTCTCCCGATTTTCTTGCAAATAATTCAAAAAATTCTATAGTTGGTGTTACAATTGGTTTAAATCCATTAAGTCTAGCAGTTTTCTTAAACTCTTCAATAAGGTATTCATGCAGAAGTGCCTCGTTCTTTATAAGATCCCTTGTCCCTCTCGGGATACGTATATACTCCATAGAAACCCCCCTACCTAGCTAGCTCTATATCTATTACTTCATAGTATGTTAGATCACCCTGGAGAGATACAAGTGCTAGTACAAGCCCTAACCCATTACTTCGTGCTTGTTTAACATACTTGTATATATCCTCAGCTCTAACTAATCTCTTCTCCTCAAGAACAACAACCATTTTTAAGGAACCATCTTTATGCTTTACAATAAATACTCTATCACTTAGTATCTTTACTCTCCTACCACGGCTTCTTAAATCATTATATACTACTAATTTTGGCCAAAACATTGTTTTAAAACACTCATAGTATTTCGACATAAGCGTTTCAAGATCACTTATTTCTCCATCATCTAGTACTTTTATAGCCCCTTTTAAGAGTAGGTAAGAGAGTTCTTCAATAGATAGTATTAGTCTATCATCTTCTCTTCTTCCAAACCATCTCTTATCAAGTGCTTCAATAGTATTAGGATCTTTAACTAAACCTATACACTCTTTGGGATCAAATATTACATTATACTCCTTATTCGCCAACAACTACACCATACTCTGCTATACTAGAGTTCGTTATTTTTATCACCCCATAATAATATTTTAACCTAGGTGGTTTCCTGGTGGAATTTAGATACCCTATTAAAATAAGGGCTGTATGGTGGGAGGGCAACAAAGTATGTTGGATTGATACAAGGAAACTACCTTTTAGAGAAGAGATATATTGCAGTAATGATCCGTTAAGGGTGGCTAAAGCTATTATTGAGATGGAGATAAGAGGGGCTCCAGCAATAGGTGTTGCAGCAGCACTAGCTATAGCATCTTATGCAAAAGAACTTCTAGAAGATAATACTTATAGAGATAAATTTGATAACATATTAAAGAATGCTGTTAAGCTCCTATGGGAGACCAGGCCTACAGCTTATAACTTGTTTTGGGCGTTAAAGAGGATCTCCAGTATTATTGATCTAGAGCTTGATCCTCATGAAAAAACTAGTAGGCTTGTAGAGGAAGCCCTTGATATAATGAGAGAGGATATAGAAGCTAATATAAAGCTTGGCGAATATGGAGCAGAACTCATAGATCACGAAGATACAATACTTACCCACTGCAATGCAGGAGCACTCGCAACAGCAGCTTTTGGGACAGTAGGCGGTATAATAAGAGTTGCATGGTACACTGGGAAAAAGATAAAGATAATTACTACAGAGACAAGGCCTGTCCTACAAGGTGCAAGATTAAATGTATGGGAATATTCTAGGGAGGGTATACCTATAACACTTATAACAGATAGTATGGCAGCTTTTGTTATAAGAAAAGGACTTGTAAACAAGGTCATTGTAGGGGCTGATAGAATAACTAGGAAGGGATACGTTGTAAATAAGATAGGGACCTATGGAATAGCCTTAGCTGCTAAGAGACATAACATACCATTTTATGTCGCAGCTCCCACAAGCACAATAGATCTTGGTTCAAGCGTAGATGATGTAGTTATAGAGGAGCGGAATCCAGACGAGATTAGAAAGGTCATGGATAAACCCATTACATTGCCAGAAATACCTGTATACAACTATGCATTTGATATAACGGATCCTGATCTGGTAACTGCAATAATAACTGAAAAAGGAGTAGTATACCCTCCATTTGAAGAAAATCTAGCCAAGATAGTAAAGAAATAACCTAGTGGGCCCGCGGGGATTTGAACCCCGGGTCACGGGGAGTTCCGCCCGATTCAGCGACGTAGGGTCCCGAGTCGGGTGCCGTCCTTAGGGATCCCGGCATACCCCGCATCCTAGTCCAAGCTAGACGACGGGCCCTATTCGGGTTTTTCTTGTCTAGCTACTAGTTTATTAAAGTTAATTGTTAAACTAAGAATACTAGCTCTTAGAAGGTGAATACATTCCTTGGATGCCTTGTCAACATATGAGTATATTAGCAGCCTAACTCGTGAACAGTTAAGCGCTATGGATAGGATTAGATCCATTGTTACATTAAAGAAAATAGTAAAAATTATTGTTAGAGATGGAGATCAATCACTTGGTCCGCCAACATGGATTTATATTGGCATAAAACATGATCACATCATTATTCCTAGGTTTTTCTGCACATGTAAACACTTTGTTATAAGAGTTATGATGGAGAAAAATACGTTGTCATGTACACATCTTTTAGCTCAGAAACTTGCAGAGGAAACCAATAGTTATAGAGTAGCCTATATGGATAGAGGCAGTTATTTAAACACCATAAGGGAAATTATTAAATACGGTAGATCACCTACTCTGAGAAAAGTATTATACACCAGCAATCCAAGGTAGGTTGTAGCAAAGTTTCGAGGTGTAACCTATGGGTAGACGAAGAAAAAGATATAAGAGGATTGTTAAAAAAGTCCGAAGAATACCTAGTGTATATCAGTGTCCACAATGTGGTTCTAGAAGCCTAACTATAGAAATAAAATCTGAGGCAGGGACACGAATAGCATATATTAGATGCGGCCATTGTGGACTAAAGGTTCTTGCTGAAAACATCCCTGAGATCTATGAGACCCCAGATATTTATGGAAAGTTCATAGACTTCTATACAGGTTCTGAAGAAACCAATGTATCATTTAAATTTATTGAATCCGAGGAACTATCTACAGAGGTAGCAGAGGAAGAAGATATTGAAGGTACATGAGTACATTATTAATAAGGTAAGCAATAACAAGAAACTCCATTTCACATTAATAGACCCGGATAAACCTCTAGATAGGCTAGAAGAAATTTCTAGCAAGATGGTTGAAGCTGGCACCGATGCCTTCCTAATAGGAGGAAGCCTTGCTGTAACGCCCGAGGAAGCTAGCCAGGCTGCGAAAATACTTAAAGAACATGGTTTACCAGTAATAGTTTTCCCTGGCAACATAAATTGTTTAACACCAGAAGCAGACGCAGTATTGTTTATGATACTAATGAATAGTCTTGACCCTTACTACTTAATGGGTGCCCAGCTGGCTGGAGCCCCCATTATAAAGAAATATGGTCTGGAAACGCTTCCAACAGGTTATGTAGTTGTATATGGTTCAACTACTGTAGCCCATGTAGGGAGAATAATACCTATACCTGATAACAAGCCTGAAATCATAGGGGCTTACGGGCTTTTAGCTGAAATGCTTGGACTAAAATACTTCTATATAGAGGGTGGGAGTGGAGCAGAAAAACCTGTGCCCCCTACATTTCCAGCTATGATTAAACGACACGCCCCTAATCTCATAGTTATCCAGGGAGGAGGAATAAGATCAGCTGAAGAAGCCATAAGAATAGCTAAGGCTGGTGCAGATATTATTGTAACAGGGACTATTGTCGAGAAATCTCTTGAAAAGGCCAAAAAGATTATAGAAGCTATAAAGAACCAATATACTTCTCCTTAAAAGCCTCCTCTACATCTATATTAACAAGATTGGCTATACTTAAGAGCCATGCAAGAACATCAGCAACTTCCTCCTTAAGGCTTTTATAATCACTATTCAGTAAAGCCTCAGCAAGTTCCCCAACTTCTTCAACAAACCATGTAAATGTTGCAAACACTCCTCTAGCACTATCACGTTCAAAATACTTAGCCCTTATAACCTCCTGTGCTTCACGGATCTTCAAACCTGTAGCCCCCCAATACCTAGACATATAAATTCATTAGAAATAAATAAAACCAGTAACCCCTATAAACACCTATTTATAAGAGTTAAAATATACTATAGCTAACAGAGATAACGAGGTTACCCCTATGCCCTCTAAGAGAAAGAGAAAAGAGGCTCCAGGACCCTTTACCGGAGCAGGTCTTGTTAGATTCTATGAGGAAGCTGATGTAGGTATTAAAATGAAGCCTCAGGTAATAATATTTATAGCAATTGCATTAACCATAGCTGTTATTGCCTTACAGAAACTCTATCCTATAGGCTAAAAATTATGTATTTAAGCTAGTTACATATGTTTCTTTACCCAGTCCCATGCTTGTTTAACATATGTTTCTATCTCTAATACTTCTTTATCAGTTATCCTCCTGAACCTCCCCTGGAGCTTTAGATACTCTATAATTAGTTTCCTCTTAGACTCATCTATATAGGGCCTACTTGGACCTGAGAGCCTCAGCCTCCCCTCATAGTACTCATATAGTATCCACATACCTGTTTCAACAGCTAGTTTAGCTACTTTAATTGTTAGTCCAGGATCAAATCTCCATCCAACAGGACATGGTGCATGCAGGTGGATAAACTTGAACCCCCTTATCTTTGCAGCTCTCCTTAGTTTTGCTTCAAAGTCATGGGGGTATGCAATACTAGCTGTTGCCACATAAGGTACACCGTGGGCAATCATTATTCTTGCAACATCTTTTTTATGCTCTCTTTTTCCTATAACAGGGGTTGTAGTAGTCCATGCACCATAGGGTGTTGAGCTACTGCGCTGAATACCTGTGTTCATATAGGCTTCATTATCATACATTATATAGATGAAGTTCTCATTACGTTCAGCTGCACCACTTAAACTAGCCATCCCTATATCAGCTGTACCCCCATCTCCAGCCCACGCTATAACCTGAGTATCCCTGATACCTCTTTTTTCAAGAGCCTCAGCAATTCCTGATGCAACAGCGGCTGCGCTAGCAAAGGCTACATGTATAACTGAACCATTGAATCCGTTGCCAGGCCAAGCACCCATAACAACTGATGTACAGCAAGCAGGAATTACTAGTATCACTTTATTACCAAATACTGCTCCAACAACTTTAAGTCCAAGTGGTATAGGGCATCCAGGGCATGCAGCGTCCCCAGACATAATAGTGTTTCTCATCCTAATATGCAGGGGTTCGACCATATACATCACCTCCTATGATACCATTTAAATACAGGGGGTTCTCCTCCGGACTCTATTATTGATATAAAGTCTTTGATCAAGCCAGTGAAGTCTGTATAAGTAATGTTGACACCACCTATACCTGCTACTATATTCTGTATCACTGAGATTCTACGAGTATGTTTTAAAGTATTAGCAACAAGATCCATGAATAATGGACCCATGCTTCCAAAGCTTATAGCTCTATCAAAAACGATAACTCCTTTAGCCCCTCTAATGACCTCATAGATCTCCTTGTCTGGGAATGGGCGGAAATACCTTATCCTAGCAAGTCCTACAGGATACCCGTTGTCTCGGAGGAGATTAATTGCTTCCTTTAAGTCACCGCTCCAGGCGCCCATTGATACCATGATGTATTTTGCATCACTACATCTATAATACTCTATAAGACCTCCATATTCTCTACCAAAGATCCTTCCATACTCCTTATCTACCTCCTTTATAACTTTCTTAGCCTCTTCCATAGATTCCTGGATATCCATAAAGAATTCCTCAGTATCCTCTGGCCATGCTAGGTTTCCTAAAGCAAGGGGTTCTGAACCATCTATAACATAGCCTTGTCTCCTAGGACCAAGCCATTCATCAACAAGTTTTTGATCAGGTACATCAACAGGCATGCTTGTATGTCCTAGAATAAACCCTTCAAGACCAACCATTACTGGGAGGTATACTCTTGGATCCTCACTTATTTTGAATGCCTGTAATGTAAGATCCAATATCTCCTGATTATCCATACCGAAGCTCATTATCCATCCAGCATCTCTTTGGTCCATAAAGTCTCCATGATCGGGCCATATATTCCATGGCGTTCCAATAGTTCTCGTTACTATAGCCATAACAACAGGCACTCTCGCACGGGACACCCAGTGAACCCATTCATGCATATATAGTAATCCATGGCTGCTTGTTGCTGTAAACGCTCTAGCCCCTGCCAAGGCTGCTCCGAATGTGGCTGCAAGAGCTGAATGCTCGCTTTCAACTCTGATCATTTTTGCATCTAGTTCTCCCTTTTCAATATACTCTGAAAGCTTTTCTACAATACTTGTCTGAGGTGTTATAGGATAGGCTGCAACAACATCTACTCTAGCAAGCTTAGCTGCTAATGCTACAGAATAGTTTCCTGTTAACACTTGTATAGCCATGGTTTAATCGCCCTCCTTAATCATCCTTATTGCACCTACAGGGCACACATTAGCACAAATTCCACAACCTTTACAGTAATCATAGTCTATTATAGCTCCGCTATCTCTTTCAACTCTAACAACGTTTGCAGGACAATAGATTTCACATAGATAGCATCTAACACACTTATTGTTATCTATTATGGGTTTCTCAAGTCTCCATAACCCGGTCTTACCTGCAACTCCTAGCTTGGGTTTTGCGAGAGGAATACGTGATTTTGTCTCCACAATAATAACCAAGAGGGAAACACCTCCTCCTAGGCTCTATAGGGGTTGTAACTAGAGGGTTCTACTTCTTTAAAAACGCTTGTCTCCTCATAGGCTTCATAAACAGCTTTAGCATTAGCCTTAGCTACATGTTCACGATCACGGAAGTAGTATCTAACAGCCCCGATCATATTCTCTATATCTATAATACCTGTGGCTCTACTAAATGCACCCAATATAGCGGTATTTACAACAGGCCATCCAGCTACAACAAGCTTGTTCCTTACAGCAATCTCAGTAGCATCAACCCTGTAGATCTTGGCTCTTCCATAGAACTTGAAGCTCTCTAGAGGAATACTAGCATCCTTTGGAGCATTCACTATAATTATACCATTATCTCTTATACCAATATCTTTAGTTAGTCCAATAATGGATAACCGGTGATCAAGCAATACAAGCACATCTGCATCATTAAACATTCCATGTCTAAGAATAGGATTATCACTAATCCTAGCAAATGCCTTCACAGGAGCACCCCTCCTCTCAGCACCAAAGAATGGAAAACCCTGTCCATAAAGCCCCTGTCTAGTAGCTGCTTCAACAAGTATATTTGCAGCCGTTACACCACCCTGCCCTCCTCTACCAAAGAATATTATTTCTAGAAGCAATCTAATTCCCCCCATTATATAAAGACTTTATCAACAAACCACATGTATAATACCTAGTATAAGACATTATAATTATTTTTCCTTAGGAAACCAATAAATGATCAAAACCGGGGAGTTAACATCACCTTCATTTCCACTGGAAACAACAAATTCTGTGTATACAACTAAATATTAACTGAATGTTATCGAGAGAGACCCCACTATTTCTTATCGAGTATATAAAAATGTTTATTTACAAATAATATTATCTAAGAAGAGTTTGTATAAACTAAGACTTATAAAGAATTTTATAAATTCGAAACTATATCAAAACATCCCTTGTACAATTTCCTATTAATAAAAGGGAAATGTGAAGACTTTCGAGAGGAAGAATAGGGGTATCACCCTGGAATCTCTATTTTTGAGTTATTTTAGCTAAATATTATGAGTTCCAGTTGCAACAAACCAGGTAAACTCCCCGGTTTAACTATAATTATTAACCTGTTTAATACTCAAATATCATAGAGG
>JAGGXK010000060.1 GCA_021163115.1 Desulfurococcales archaeon
CTATTGCATCCTTTGTCCTGTACATGCTGTACATTTGTATTGCGAGGGTTTCCCATTCTTCTTTTTCTAGTTCAGATAGAGGTTTTCCGAATAGTTTTCTTGCTAGTTTACACGCTGTTCTTAACCTAGTTAGCCTAGTATACGTTGTTACGCTCGACGCCTGTATTTTCAGATAATAGCTCCTTATCTTTGTGAATAGTTTATAGTCTTCAGGGAATGCCTTTCTAACTTCGTTCATTAAATTAGCTATTCTTCTTCTATACAGTAGTTCTAGGTAGTTTCTTGGTTCTGTCGCTGTAGTTACTGCTATAGTCACTAGTGCCCCTTTATTTTTGGGTTCCTCTCCATATTTAAGGCGTGCAACATTGGTACGGATGGGTTTATTCCAGAGCTGTTCAACAACTTGGTTGTGTTCTGTCTCAGCTGATGCATCTTATAAGCAGATCTGTTCTGTTAAGTTAATAGAATACAATTAAAGTGATTGGTAGGACATAAAATAGGATCCAAGATCATGACCCCTAGGTTCTATAGATATTTAAGAGAAGTAGGAAAAAGTTATTTGATATAGTAAGGCTTAGGGTATTTGTTCTACATTTAAATACATGCTATCATGTATTGGAACTATAATATCTGATACCTCTCTAATTTTCTGCATGCTTTCATAGATCTCCACTATATCTATATGAATACCGGGAATTATGAACTTGCTTGAAATACCTTTAACTCCTTTTGGTGGTTCAAAATTTTCTCTAATACAACAAAAACCAACTAATGCTATGATGCCCTTGTCGCTTTCAATAAGAACTGTTTGACCTCCAGGAGTATGGCCGGGTGTTAACATTACTGAAATACCGTCAGCTATTTCTTTATCCCCATTGATGCGATTAATTTTTAAACCACTAAATAATTCCTTAAGCAACTTTGCAGGATAGAAACCTTCATATGCTGGATGTGGATTAAAAGCAGTACTATATTCTTTCTCTTGAATAATGAAGGTAGCATTTTCTAATTCTCTAGCATAGGCTATATGGTCTAGATGAAGATGCGTTAAAATAACTAAATCAATATCTTCGGGCTTCCAGTTTATACTAGCTAAGCCTTTTCTCAACGTATTAATCTGTGATGCAGGGAATCCTGAACGAATTTGTATTTCTGCAGGACATCCTGTATCAACTAATATCTTGGTATCATTATTTTCTATAGCCCAGGCATAAGTTATTATTTCAACGATCATGCCCTGATTCATTAAGTATGTCATAACAGACTTATCTACTTTAACCTTAGTAATAGGTATAGGCTTAATCACATATTTCATAAAGGACCACTACTCTAGAACAACTTGACTGTAATAAAAACTATACTCCCTAGACTTAAATTAATTTTCTCATACTACTAGTTCGTATTCGCAAAAATCTATTATTATCACGTAGAGACAACAAAAGTAAAAACCAATCTAGTGTGATCGCTTTTATAGGGGGTTAAAGTATCCAGTCGCCTGTTTCTATTTTTTGGGGTATATACGTGTCTGCTAGGAATCTAAGACCCTTACTAGCAAGAGCTTCTATTTCGAGTTTTGCTTTTTTATTTAAGAAGATCTTTATTTCTTTTTCCCAGGCCTTTGACTGGAACCATATATAGCTTAATAGTTCCTTAGCACGTTTTATGTCTGCATCTTTAGCCTTTATAATATAATTCTTGGCTTCTTGTGGAGACAACCATGGCTTTTTATTCTTATCTCCAAATATATCTGTCATACTGACTCCGATAAATTTAGCATCTGGCGTTGCAAGTCTTTCACTTTCATAGGATAATGCTATAGAGCCTATTTTGAAGACACTGTATATATACCATCCATAAGGATCTGCATCAGTTAGTATATATACTGGGAGCTTGAGTTCCTCGCTGAGCCTTCTTACAAACCTTCGTGTTGCTCGATCGGGCTGTCCAGCACTAGTTATTAATATGGATTTGTATTTTTTCCAGAAACCATATCTATGGAGCTGCTGAAATACTGCATCCTTCTCTACAACCAATACAAACTCTGCGTCAACATCAATAAACTCTATTAGATCAGGTGTAGGTTCTATAGCATATGCTCCATGACCCATTTTACTTAAATCAATAATATCTCCACCGCTCCTAATTCTCATATTACCAACTACTTTGCCCTTCTCCTTACTAAGAATTAGTAGCTCCTCACGAAGTATCCCCAGATAGACCTCTATGTCCCTGATAACTGCATCAGACTCTCTCTGCTCATCCCATGTATTTTCTTCCCTTATCTTGCCATGAATATCCCTGTATCTAATGGTATGCTTACCCCTATAGTATAGATCTCTTATGGTAGGATACTCATTGTTTATGAGTGCCTCGTATATTATAGCAGCCATAAGTGTTGTTTGAGCAAACTTTTTAGCCTCATTTACATCTAAGAAGCTTCTGCGAAGCTTTTCTGGACCAAGTAGTAATAGTCTTCTACGTTCATCATATATAGTGTTTGTAAGCGTCCTTTTAGGGATAACAAGTGTTGGTGGTTTACATTCAAGTATACGCTTAACTAGCCTCCCAAACTTTTCTTGAAATAGTTTTATACCTCTTCTTCTAACCTCGAGATCTACTTTAGAAGGCATGGAAGATCACCTACTAGACTCCCACTTCAACCTGTTTAGCAACCATGATAATCTCGCTTGGATCAGCGCCTGTTCTACGTGCAATGATTTCTGAAAGTTTTTCTAGTAATATACCATCAACTTTATCACCTTTACCATTGCTAGCTATAATAGCTAAGTTTCTGGCAACCTCAGGTATATACCTGGCTAGGACAATTATCCTTCTCTTCTTCTCCTCCTCCCTGATCTTCTTTGAGAGATATATCCTTAGTTTTCTAGCAACCTCTCTTAAGGCAAGCCTTAGCTCCTTCTCTATTTCAGGTACATCAGCTACACTCTCCTTTCCAACGCCTTTAAACGGGATCTTTGTACTACATATATGAGTTAAGACGATTAATTGAGCTGGAAGAGATACATTATATTGGCTCCAATCAAAATTACTCTTTGAGACAACCTTCCATGATACATCCGATTTTTCATCGTATAATAGAGGTATTTTATTGGCATAACGCAGAAGTATCGGACCATCATCCGATGACATAGGTACTTTGCCACCGTAAGCAATGCCTACTTCAATAATAAATGGATGCCCTTGATATGCAGCAGGCCTTCTAGTAATTGCTTCAACAAATTCTGGTTCGAAGATCCTTCTAAGACCTGCTTTAATTATTTCCCTGCCAAGAGGTGATAAGGCATCGGCTTTAGGGGCTCTAAACCGTTTGTATGCCTTTAAAGTCTCAGCAAGCCTTACTAGATCTCTTTCTGTAAGTTTACTAGGTGATATAGAGGGATCTATACTAGACAGTATTAGAACATCTATCGCGGTTTTTTCTCCAACTCCTTGAAAACTATTTATCAATAGATCTTTTACTGTTTTAAAGTTCTTATTCTCTTTCAATGTTTTTAAGAACTCAAGATCTATTCCATGAGGATGGGGCTTTACCTCCTTAGATGGTGGTGGTAATTGTTCAATGTTTCTCTTATAGAAGAGTACAACACCATCAGGTGCTACAAATACTATATTAGCATATGGCGTAATCACTGCAGTTCTCTTAATATATTCTATAATCTTCTGTTTAGCCCTTGACCAGTCCCCTTCAATGGTTATTGACACTATCGTTCCGTGCCAATCCCTACTCTTCCTCCAACTACCTCTCTCAAGTATTATAGGCTGGTTTTTCTGAAGATCTATTCTGAGTTTGAAGTAGTAAATACGTTTTAATCCAGGCTGAGAAGTAATTACCTCAACAGGTTTTCCTGTAGTAAGCTGGCCATATATTATTGCAGCTTTAACACCTAGTCCAAACATCCCTCTTGTTTGTCTAAGAACGTATTTTGAGCTATACAATACCCTACCAAATGCCTGGGGTACATGTTGTGGTGGTATGCCTATACCATTATCCTCTACAGTAATTACGTAGTGGCTAGGGTTCTCACTATCCTGTCTTACAATAATCTTTACACTTGGTAGTATACCATGTGAGTCTGTAGCGTCGAGAGCATTTTCAACAAGTTCTCTAATAGCTTGATAGAGTGCTCTTGTTGGGTTAGAGAAGCCTGCTATCTCCCTATATCTTGCAAAGAACTGGGCTGGACTAAGAGCCTTAAACTCCTCCCTAACTGTGGGCACTGACGCTGCTATCACTTTATTTCACCTACTCCTATTAAATTCTTAACACTTTATTAACTCCTTATAAAAATGGGGATTCAAGAACATACTACAATGAATAGTTTCAGAAATCCCTGTCTCATCCAGGGATATATATCGATTTAACAATAGAACATTTCTATACCGCTTTTAAGACATAATGGTGAAAGATATGAGGGCTATATCACCTCTAATAGCCACAGCAATATTACTAGTAGCAACCGTTGCAGGGGGACTAATACTATACAATTACTTGATCCAGACATTATCAGCACCCAAGGATTATGGAACCCTATCACCAGTATCAGCAACTCTAACAGTTGTAAATGATACACTCTACGTGAATGTAAAAATGTTTAGTGTAGGAAGCAAGTCCGTTAGTGTAGAATCTATAGAAATACTTCCAGAAGACCTAAAGATCGACTTTAGCCCTGCATTAACAATAGGACCCGGTGAAACAGTTAGCATAACAAAAAATGTATCACTTGGTGATCCATCAAAATTCGATGAGGATACAACCCACTATGTCATAATATACTACGACGATGGACAGTCAACAGAGCCCTTTGAAGCAAGACTGCTCCAGTAACTCTGACAAAGGGTGCTTAATTAATGCTTAGGTTATTAAGAAAAAATAAGAATATTTTTTCACACACCATTTCTACTTCTAGATTTTTTTATGGAAAACTTATTAAGAAGACCGATCTAATACTGCTTTTAGAAACACTGATAAAGGAATACTCTATACCCGAACCTAATGTCTTAGGTGATATAGTTGAGGAATATATTGTAGCAGACTCTGCGAAGGTATATTTGGTTAAGTCTAGAAATGTCTTATACTATATGGTTAAGGAGCCTGATGTTAACCCAGAGCTTTCCGCTAAAATAATCACTATTTTATTACGACACTGCACCGAAAAATGCGACAATATAAAGGATGTAAGTGATACGTTATCTAAATATGGGAAAGAGTTTATTGAAGAGTTTATGAA
>JAGGXK010000032.1 GCA_021163115.1 Desulfurococcales archaeon
AGAGAGCCATGTACACTAAAAGACTTTCTTGAAGGAAAATGCGAATTTGTTATAGAGAGATGCCCTGAACTCATATCAAGCAAGAATATACCTGGCTGCATTAAAGCAGCATCCATTGATCTATGGGACAGCAGGTCTTTTCTAGCAAATCTTATACAAGAGAAATGTAGGTGTTAGAGTATGATACTAAGTGACTGGGATATAAAAATTTATTTAGAGAAGAAGCTTCTAGTAATAGATCCAATCTTCGAGGACACTGTTAGAGAAAATGGTGTTGATCTTAGATTTGGAAACGAGTTCTGCCGATACATAAGATCTAGTAACATAGTACTTGATTCTGCACGCTCTAGTGTTGACGATGTCATAGAGTGTGTTAAAGTAGGTAGCGAAGGATTTGTAATTAACCCTCTAGAACACATCCTTGCTACTACACTAGAATGGGTTGAACTACCCCATGACCTGGTTGGTTTTGTTAACCTCAGAAGTACATTTGCAAGACTATCCCTATACATACCCCCTACAATAATTGATGCAGGATTCAAGGGCCAGGTCACAATAGAGATTATTGGGGGCTCACTACCTGTAAGGGTTTATCCTGGGCAGAGATTTCTACATGTAATATTTGCTAGGACAAGTAGCCCAGTCTATAGACCCTACAAGGGGAAGTACCAGGGGCAAAAGGGTGTTACACTACCTAGGCCTGATTAAAATTATTTGGTACAATAGCGCTCCATATTCTTTAATAAGGGAGGTTTACCAGACATTGTTTCCATAGTGTTGAACTGGTATACATAACTGTTGGTGAGTACTAGTGAGTAGCCGCTATAAGATCTTGAGGAGGGGGGATAGAATTAGATATGGGTGTGTGAGAAGCGGTAGGTGTTGTAGTACAGGCCCTAATGTGGCTCTTACAGCTTATGATGTCTGTAGAATAGCTAGATATCTAGGTGTCCCATGGCGTGAACTACGTGGGAAATACATTCTTGCAATAATAGCTGATATGATTGCAATACCTGTTCTACGCGGGCTTGGTGATGGACAATGTGCTTTTCTTGAAACAAGAGATGGTGTCCCCACGTGCAGTATATATCCTGTTAGACCAATGAGGTGCAGACTATACCCGTTTCAGCCAGCAAGCCCTAGTAAAAAAGATATAATCTATATTGATACATACTGCCCAGGTGTTGGACATGGAAACCTTGTAGAACCTCCATGGAGTGTTCTAGAGGAGTATTATAAGGAAGTAACAAACCATTATAAGAGGATGTATCAGCTGGTTTTTAAAGAAGGATATGAAGCCCTGGAGGCTTTAGAAAAACTAATAGATGAAGTATGTAATTCTTCCTAGACAGGATCTCTTTAAGTCAAAGTTACTGTTATATATAATCCTTAATCACTATATACCTAGAACCAAGTTATTCCACTGGTGTTTTGAAAGTGGTTTCCTGCCCTGAAATCCTGGAACAGCTTGCTAAATGGCTTAAGGAAGGAAGACCCGATGCAAATAACCTTGTAGATTTTCCATGGGAGATTGAAAGATCTTCTAATGATACTATTCGTGCTATTCATCCTAGGTTTCCTGTGGAAATCAATATACTCTGTAGTGATGAAGCTGAGAGTATAAGGGCTGTTATAGCAACCAATATTATAACAATAAACATGGATAATCCTACAAGAGTTAAGTTATACCGTAGACTCCTTAGATTAAACAACATGCCTTTTGCAAAATACATACTATTTGGTGAGGAGGATTCTGTAGCAGTAGCTGTTGATCTGAGTATATATAGTCTCGGGAAGAGGGAGTTTAATGATGCACTAGCATTCCTTATATCAGGATTAGTCTCTGTAGCTAAAGAGTTTGGTATAGAAGAAGAACTATATCAGTCAATGATTAATGAGTTGGCGAGTCTTGTAGCTAAACACTTTGAAGAAGGATGGAGTAGGGAGAAGCTTCTTGATTACCTAGTAAATATTGTAGGTATGAATCCAAAGGATGCAGAAGAGTTCTTGAGAAACCTCGGGATAAAGGCTCCGGAAGATCTTATATCAAGGGCCAGAGATACAATAAGCATGTAACCCTTGTAGTTTCCTCCATATACTGTTTCTTCACAAATTTTTATTATCTACCAAATGGTTGTTAAAGACTCCTAATATAACCCCCGTAGTGGACTATTTGGTGGTTGATGGTGTTTTTGTTCTTATGATTACTTGATTACTTAGGAAACTTAGTGATATTTTGGAAACATTATTCTGGCTCTATGATTACTATTACTTTGACTTTTCTTCCTCTGTGTTTCCTTAATTTTTCTTGGTATTCCTTGGGTGGATAGATTAATGTTCTATCATAGCTAAACTTCATCAATGTAGCCTCGAAGACGTAGACTTCACACACTAGTAGTCACCGATATAGATAAAAAGATAGCAAAACTTAAAAGAATTGCTATCTAAAGCAATTAACTAGGGGCTGGGGGTGAGGGTGTTAGCAACTGCTTGTGTTAAAGCAGTTGTCACTGATCCCAGCTCTCTTCATAAATTACTTCAATTCCTTAGAGCATATCGGAACTGGGTACAATACATTATAGACCAGATATGGTTTGATAAGAGAATACCTTCTATGAAGGAGCTACATCATAGATTCTACAAGTTACTAAGAGAACAGGGCTTTAGAGCACACCATTGCCATAAAATTGAGCGTAGGGCTAGAGAGGTAGTTAAGGGAATAAGAAGGCAATGGCTTGAAAGGTTAAAACAGGAGATAATGGATGAGTTAGGGAGACTCTATGGAAGAAGAATCTAACAAAGAGTGAAAAAGAAGCTATAGAGGACGTAGCGGAAAAATAGCAGAGTACCAGTTAAACCTATTGATAGGGAACAGGGAGTTCAAGGTATCCAAGACACATAGTGGTAGACCAGTACTAAGGAAGCTAACAGCTAGACTGGATAGCCGGGATTACAGATTAGACATGAATGGTAAAGTCTTAAGGATAGCTGTTCTCGATAGCGGGTGGGTGGAGCTAAAGCTACTATGGTATAGCTGCTTAGACAGGTATTTTAATGGTTCATGGAAGCTAAGGGAAATGCATGTAAGCTATAGGGACAATGAAATACGGTCTGCTTCACATTTGAGAAAGAAATAGTATTTAGACAGTCAAGAACCGTTATGGGAATAGACATTAACTTTGACAACATAGCATACACGGTAATTGATATGAATGGTAAACTCATAGCAATGAGTACTATACCTTTTAATGGCTTGAAGAGAGCATTATCACATAGAATAGTCTCTGAGAATATTCAGAGGAAATATCCAAAGGGATGGAGATATGTTAGAGGAATAAGAGAAGCTATCAAAAAGCATGGTAGGAGAGCAAGGAATATACTCAAGGACTCATGTCATTATGTTTCTAGGAGAATAGTAGAGATAGCCAGAGAATACAATGCACTAGTAGTTCTTGAGGACTTGAACAAGCTAAGAAACAGAGCTAATGGTTCAAGAAATTTCAACAAGAAGCTCTCACTATGGGCTTACCATAGAATACAATCATACATTCACTACAAGGCATTAATAGAAGAACTACGGGTAATCTATGTTAATCCTAAAAATACTTCAAAGACATCGCCCATAGGTGGAAAACTAACTTTTATCAACTACAGATGGGTTAAACTACCTAATGATCACATCATAACAAGGGATATTGTTGCTTCATGGAACCTAGCTCTAAGGGGATTAAATCTCCTTATCCGGAATGTGGGGTCACGTGGTTCCGTGGCGGCCCTGAAAGCCCCCGACCAGATGCAAACCCAAGAAGGGATGAAGGGGAAGCCTGTGCCTGTTCCCATAATTTCGAAAATACCAAAAAGATAAAGCACAGGCAACCACTTATATTTAATATACTAGTTAATGGTTTATCTATAGTTAGCTATAATTATAAGTTAAAGGAGGGTGATCGAATAGTATTCTTGACCCCTGAAATGGGTGGCTAGGAGGTGTTATGGTATGTTGTCAAAAGATGAACTTGTAAGGTATGATAGGCAGTTGAGAATATTTGGTTCTGAGGGACAGGAGCGTTTAAAGAGTTCTTCTGTATTACTGGTAGGAGTTGGGGGACTAGGTAGCATTATATCTCTATACCTTGTTGCAGCTGGTATTGGAAAACTTGTTTTAGTTGATGAAGGAGTTGTTGAACTAAGTAATTTGAATAGACAAGTACTTTATACAATGGATGATATTGGCAGGTATAAAGTGGAGGTTGCAAAAGAGAAGCTAAGCAGGCTAAACCCTAATGTAGAGATAGAGATTCATTCCGAAAAACTTACACCAGAGTTAGCGGATAAACTTGTTAAAAAAGCAGATCTCGTTGTTGATGGGCTGGATAACTGGGATGCGAGATATATATTGAATAAAGCATGTGTGGAACATAAAAAGATCTTTATACATGCAGGAGTTCATGGACTCTATGGCCAATTATTAGTCGTATCACCGGGTAAAGGGCCTTGTTTAGCTTGCGTCTTTAAGAAGAAGTCTAGTGTAGAAGAGGTTATACCCATCTTAGGATCAACACCTGGAGTTATGGCTTCGCTAGAGGCAACTGAAGCAATTAAGATTATAACAGGGTATGGAACCCCTCTAATAGGTAGGCTTCTATTATATGATGGGTATAGGATGGAGTTTAATATAGTGAAGGTGGCAAGAGATCCGAAGTGTCCTATTTGTTCAAAGCTGGAAAATTTAAAATAAGTGATTAGCTTTAATCTTTAACTCCCTTTATACATACAAACCCATAGCCCATGGGTTTAGTAGAGGGTTCCTCATATATTGGCTTGCTTTGCGGTGGAAAGGATAGTGTTGCTGAATAACCCTTTATTTTAAAACCAGTATTCTTTAAAAGTTCCTCTACTTCTCTTACTGTATAGAGTCTTGCATACTTATAGAATAAACTCTTACCCTCTTCCTTTAACCTCATATAATATCTTCCC
This sequence comes from Desulfurococcales archaeon, assembly GCA_021163115.1. GTDB lineage: Archaea > Thermoproteota > Thermoprotei_A > Sulfolobales > Desulfurococcaceae > JAGGXK01. The sequence continues at coordinate 4,978 of JAGGXK010000032.1, forward strand.
CATACAGAGTCTCTAGGCACTATACAGACTATGATCGAGCCTCCCTTCTTTAGTGTTCTCCATGCCTCCTTTAATACCTCCGTGGGTTTATCAAGAAAACATATTGTTACAATTAACAATATATTATCAAATATATTGTCTCTAAATGGTAGTTCTTCCCCAAGAGCCTGTATAACCTCTATTCCACGGGCCTTTGCTTTAAGTAATGGTTTATAAGCAGGATCAATCCCTATATTAACTCCTAGTTTTTCAGCAAAATAGCCTGTTCCAACCCCTATCTCTAGAGTAAAACCAGGCTCTAGTAAAACTTTAACAGCTTCAGCTTCATTTTCTGCAATAATCTTGTTTTCTTCATACCATTTATCATATATATCACTATAAGTATCAAACACTTTATAGCTGGTCAAAGCTTGCCACTGATATTCTATATATGTTGGTATAATTAGTTATACCTAGCTGTAAATAAAGCCTATGTTCGAGATCGCTGTAATTATTTGCTTCTAAGCTTCTTAATAATATCTATAAGGGCTTTAACATTATTGGGGTCAACAGGCTCTTCTATTATGTGCTTTTTCTTAAAGTATGTTCCTATAATAAACCCGTCTGCAATATCCCAGTAGACTCTTATATTATCTACAGTAATACCGCTTCCTACAATAACTGGTTTACCAGACAGTTTCTTAACATACTTCACTATAGCTGGTTCAGGCGGTAAGCCTGTTCTTGAACCAGTTACTACTATTGCATCAGCTAGACCTCTGTCAATAGCTTCTTTAACGGCTTCATCGAGTTCTAGTATAGGTTTACCATGTTTAACATTTACATCACCAAATATTTGTGTCCTACATTTAAGCACACTCTTCTTTAACCAAATATCCCTTGCAATAGGTAATAATATTCCTTCAGGACTCCACACAGGTTCTGCAAGTGCATTTACACGTATAAAGTCGGCTCCAACTACATATGCAATAGCCATTGCTTCAGCCCCGCTATTCCTAAGAAGGCTTAATCCAATAGGTCTATCTATATGCTTCTTAATCTCCCAAGCAATTATTGAATAAGCTGCAATAGTTTCCGGATCCCTAACCCTTATAGCAAATGGTTTATCACCATAATTCTCAATAATAATTGCATCAACACCGTTTTCTACAAGATTTACTGCATCACTTAATGCTCTATCTAGTATATCCTCAAAACAATCCCTATAACGTGGTGAACCAGGTAGTGGTTTTAAATGTACAACACCTATAATGGGCTTATATAGCCCTAATATAGTTTCTTTTAAATCCATAGCAGTAAACCCCTGTGAAATAGTTTCTCTGATCGTTTCTTTAGTAAATATTAATAAAACCGAGTTAATAAAAGAGCATAGGGTCACTAAGATATGAAGCTACATAGAAGCTTATTAATACTAATAGTGTTGTTGATGTTACTAGTTGTACCTAGAGCTTATAGTATACAGGAAAGACAGGATCCAGATATGCCTGTAGGTGATACAATAGTTATAGGCTATAACGATCTAAAGGATCTATTGAACGATCTGAAAAAACTTAATGATCCCATTGTAAACGATTTTGTTGATGAAATAAATAGAGCACTAGCCAGCGGCGATTATGAGAGAGCATATAGGCTTCTTCAAGAGCTTCAACAATACCTTAATAGAAAATATAGTGGTAAAGCCTTAGACCCCGGTATCGCAAAAGCTGTATCCTCAATATTAGCTGTAAAGGATATTAGTGATAAAGGTGTATACATCGATGCATCTGATCTGCTTGAAAAATATGGCGAGCTCATTAATAATGAGGATATCATTGAATTAGCAAGAATGCTTAACCAGAGCGCATCTAACTTATCTCCTGAAAACTTAACCCAGGTATCAGATATAATACATAAAATACTTGGTTCAACAACTCAGGTGCCAAGCGAAATAGGTGGTGTTAGAAACGAGGTTAATTTTAGTCGATTAGAAATCCCTGGACTAGGCTCCGAGATACCGGGGAAATTGCCTAAAATATCAGGGCTTCCATCATCTATCCCTGGCTCACCTGCCATAGCATCTCCTGCTTTTCCAAGCACTAACTACATGTTACTATTTATCAGTATACCAATAGTATTACTTGCTACCATATACTTATTTAGATCAAGACTCAAACCTATTATTTCACTAGTCAATAGGTTCTTATTATCTAGAGCTAGCAAGATATTTGTTAAAACCTATGTAGGTATTATGAGCAAACTGGGTTTACATCATAGGGACCCCGTTATAAGTCTTTATAAATCATTCATTACAATAGCTTCAGCACTGGGTTTTAAGAAAAGGAGGAATGAAACACCCAGGGAATTTGTTCAGAGAATAAACAGAGATGATGTAAAACGTGTAGGAATAGATGTTACAAGTGTTTATGAACAAAGAATCTATGGGAAGAAGGTAATTGATCAAGAAGTTGTAGAGAGGTTAAAGAAGATTATTAAAGAGGAGTGGGGTGTATAGAGTGGATGCATCGAAGATAGGCTTGTTTCTATTCCTTCTTGCTATAATAGGGATTATTGCATCATTGTTTGTCCCAACGAAAATTATAGAAATAGGTACATTGATCTATCCAAAGAGTGCTAGCCCATTAAATAAAGGCTACATAGGTACTAAGAAATTATATGACCTGCTGCAAAGCATGGGGTATGAAGTAGTTATTGCAGATAATGAGGAACAGTTACTGGGATATGCTGAAAAGGGGGCTACGGTACTCATTATTGCTCCCGACAAGCCCCTTGATGAAAATGAATCTCTTATACTCTATAACCTCTGGAGCAAAGGCATCATTAACCTTATTGTTGCAGATGAGAACACTACATCTAATGCCTTGTTAGAGAAATATGGTTTATCAATAACTGGTAAGGCTTTATTCCAGTACCAGTTAAATGGCTATTATCCGTATCCATATGCTAAACTTTACCCAGGTATAGATAAGATCCAAGTAGCTTGTCGCCTTATAAGAACTGCTAAGGGGGAGAACACTACATGTAGTATTTGTAAGCCCCTAAGCAGCCAAAATCTAAGCTCATCAAGATTTGTCCTTAGACTAAACTGGGCTTCTCTGTTTACAATCAGTTGTAGAGATGATGCAAGGTACATAATAATCGGTGAAACAATGCCTTCTGTTGTAGATGTAAATGATAATGGAGTTATAGATAGTGATGATGTTAAACCTGGAGAGTATACCGTATATATTGTGGGTGTAGAAGTAGTTTCAGATAAAGGTTCTAGAGTAATATTTCTTAGTGATAGCTTCCTCTTTACAAATCAAGCCTTCGAGATGCCTATGGAAAATGAATCATATATATTGTTTGTAAAAAAACTTGTATCTAACATAGCTGGGAATGGGTCACGAATAATAATAGACAATTCTCACTATATTCCAGAAAAAGAATATATGAACTTGCCATATCATCCAGCAGTATTATTGTTTTTTGCTAGTCTTGCACTAAATAGCTTTGATCAAATGCTCACCAAAATCATCTTGGATAACACCTTTATAGCTCTATTAACAAGCCTTGCCTTTGTCATGGTTCTTGTGCTAGCTATTAGATACATGTTTGGCATAAAAGAGTATAGGGCAATAGAGATTTCTAGTGTAGATGAAGTATCAATGATTGCTGAAACCGAGCTAAGAAGAAGTGTTATGAAGAAGAAACTCGGTAGTAAAGAGGCTAAGAGAGCTATTAATAATCTATGGAATATGCTAGACTATGTATTTAGGAGAACTATGGGGGAGTCTCTAGAGGATATAATAAGTTTTAAGGATGTATTAGATATGGTTGCTTCAAGGCTTGACCTGGATAGTGCTGTTCTTGAAAAGAGGTTTTCATGGATGTATCGCATATATTTAAAAGCTATAGGTAGGGCTTGGTGGCCCATAGTTTTTAGTTGGAGAAGAATTTTAATTAAATATATCAAGTATTCAGAAGAAATCCTTGAAAGCATGGGATATACTATTATGAGGAGGAGTGGCTATCGTGGTGTCGAGACAATCCTCCACTAGCATAGACCCTGATTTTGTAAGAAATATTACAGAACTTGTGATAGAAGAGGTAGGAGAAGTAATAGTTGGTAAAAGAGATGTTATCAAATACGTATTGATTGCACTATATGTTGGAGGCCATGTACTACTTGAAGGCGTACCTGGTGTAGCTAAGACTCTTATGGCTAAAACTATTGCTAGAAGCTTTAACATGGTTTTTTCAAGAATCCAGGCAACACCTGATCTACTGCCTAGTGATATTATTGGAACATTTGTATATGACCCGAAGACAGGTGATTTTAAGCCAAGGAAGGGGCCTATATTTGCAAACATAGTGTTATTTGATGAGATAAACAGAGCCAGCCCTAGAACCCAGAGTGCTTTATTAGAAGCTATGCAGGAGAAACAAGTAACTATAGAAGGAGTTACATTTAAGCTTCCGGAACCATTTATGGTAATAGCTACTATGAACCCTATAGAGATGGAGGGTACATTTCCTCTCCCAGAGGCGCAGGTTGATAGGTTCTTATTAAAAGTAGTAGTTGACTACCCTGATCACGAGGAGAGTATGGAAATTCTTAAGAGGATACACTATATTGAGGAGTATCCTGTTAGACCTGTTGCCTCCTACGAGGATGTGAATAAGATAAAGAAGATGCTCCCCTTAGTCATTGTAAGTGATGAGGTTCTTGAATACATAGTTGATATTGTTGAGGAGACTAGGAGGCATCCAATGGTTAGGCTTGGAGGTTCGCCTAGAGCGGCTATATCATTATATCTAGCCAGTAAAGCCTATGCATTAATGGAGGGCAGGGATTATGTTATCCCTGATGATATAAAGTTTGTTGCTAAGCCTGTACTACGTCACAGGATTATCCTTAAGCCTGAAAGCGAGTTTGAAGGAGTTACTCCAGACAATGTCATAGATGATGTGTTAAAGAAGATTCCTGTACCAACCCCAGGTGTTGAAGGGTAGTAGGAATTGAGTTACGGAGAAGTAAAGTATACAACAAGATCTATAGCTCTAGCATTTACTATAAGTTTCTTAATAGCTATATCCCTACTCTATAGTCCTGTTGTCCCGGATATACTGTACCTAGTTGTTGCAGTGGTTCTTGGCTATGCACTCAGTATGAGGCTTCTTGTAGAACTAGGTAGCAGAACAGCTTATAGGCTTAAGGTATCCAGGCATATAGAGGGTTCATGGATTGAGGGAAGGGAGGTAAGTATAAAGACAAGAATAGAAAATCCTACAATGCTCCCAATAGTCTATGCAGAAATATCTGATAACTATCCAAGGCTGTTCCATAAAAAGAAAGGCATAAACACTACATCAACACCTATTCCGGCGAAAGGGTTTATTGAACTAAATTATACAATTGTCCCCCGTCTAGGGCTACATGTATTTGATGGATTAGAAGTTCTTGTAAAGGATCCGCTGGGTCTTTTTGCCTACAAGCTTATTGTACCAAATAGTAGACAAGTTGTTAGAGTATACCCTGCACCCATACCATTGCCCCGAAGAATTATTGGTAGATGGGTTACAACAAGCCTGGGTTTAAGTAAGTCAAGGATCAGAGGGATAGGCCAGGAATTCATGATGCTTAGAGAATATGTTTCAGGAGACGACTATAGGTTTATTGACTGGAAAGCATTTGCAAGACACAATAAACCTTTTGTAAAAGTTTTTGAAAGAGAAGCAAGCCTCTATCTTGTACTAGTACTTGATGCAGCTCCCTACATGTTCTATGGATTACTGGGGAAAACCCCGTTAGAGACTATAGTTCGCGTTATAGCTGGTTTACTAAAGAACCTAGCCTATAAGGGAGACTGGATAAGCCTCATAGTAAGAACCTATCCCACACCAAGAATTATAGGGCTTGGAAGAGGGAGAAGACAGTACCATAGAATTATGAGGGAGCTTGCAAGTATTAAGTGGGTTCAGAAGGAGCCCCCTATATCGCTCCCTCATATATTAAGGGAATCTATTGCAAAGCTCCCAAAGAGGACAAAAGCATTGTTCCTAGTATTCACTAGCATTGGTAAATATACCAATGGTAGTGAATTACAGGAGCTCATAGATGCTGTTTCAAAAGCTAGGGCTTTAAACCATGATGTTGTAATAGTATCACCTCTCCCAGAGCTCTACGAGTTAGAAACAATAAGTGGTATAGAAGCAAGCCTCTATACAATACTTATATCAACAAGTATTCAGAGGGCGCAAAAAGCTGCTACAACATTATGTAGGAGAGGTATAAAGGTTATCCAGGTTGGACCATCCAGTCTGTTACCAAGACTGATCTCGTTTATAGAAACGTATAGGTCGGTGGCTGGGTAATGGCTTCAGTAATATTAAAGAAAGCTGGGAAGATTCAACGCATAGTTTATATCATCACGTATATTGCACTAATAGTTTATCCACTCTACAAGATAATCTCTCCTGCAGGCCTGCTTCCATGGATCCTATCCTTAATAGTATATATCGGCCTGATCCTTGTCATACTTGGTATAATATATAGTAATCCAGAGGTCATTGTATTATACTATATTATATCTGGTATAATATACCAGGTAAGCCCTGTTCCAGGAGCACCTAGTTCCTTTGAGATAATGATCTATGCTCTCCTCGTACTACACATAGATATTATATCAAAGATTATAGGTACAGGGATCGGATATAGAAAGATAAGGACTGGTATACAGGGCTTAATGGCATCCATTATAATACCTGCAGGCATTATAGGGATCTATGTGTATGTAGCATATATTCTCTCAGGATTCTTCCTATCATTATCTACTGCAATGTATACATCAAATCCACTATCCTCACTAATAATAGGTTTATTCCTTAGAACACGTTTTGGAAACATTATATTCTTTCTATTAATATAGCTAGTAGTATTCTATATTTTATCAAACTACTTAAC
>JAGGXK010000027.1 GCA_021163115.1 Desulfurococcales archaeon
ACCATTGAGCTATAATACAATATATAACCTGTCATAAATAGTTTAGTTTAGATATCGATCTAAGTCTTTTTGACCTTCACTTTTTAAGAAGTGTTTTGAGAAACCATATTTTCCCGCAATTAATTAGTTAAGTTAGTGAGTTAAATATACTCGATGTTATTCTGGCATGTGTGAATTATTTAGTTTATCAGCCTAGGGAGAAACGGAGATAAGATAGGGCGTTTCTATGGAGCAATACCGTTATGTCTTTACCGATGAAAGAGTAATAGGATTATAAGCAAACTAACTAAAACAAGCGATTATTTCCATGAGAAGTGTACTATATACTTCGTACGGTCTCCATCTTGATACCACCAGTATAACTTATCGCCATACTTCTCCGTGATATAATATACTATGTAGAAATAATCGTTATTAATATGTCTATACCAGTGTACTTTAAGACTAAACGTTACCTGATCGTATGAAAATGTTACCTTGATAGACCAACTCTCACTTGTGACCCCATCACCTCCGGGGCCACATTTTATCTCCTCGTAGTGTCCTATAGATGCTGGAATCTCTGTAGCATAGGATGGTGGCGGGCCTTCACATTCGCTACAAGATACTTGTTCATAGGCTTCTCCAGATGATGCATAGAAGTAGTCAGGTACGAGTATATACCACCAATAAGTTATCCCCTCTTTTCCAATAACTAGTTTCCACTTCTCTAGCCTATAAACTACTTGGAAAGCTAAACGATACTTAGATCCGTGACTAACTAAATACTTTGGACCGTAATTACCAGTTGATGTAGTTGATTTGCCTCCATCACTATACCATATGACACTATTTGGTGGTGGTATGTAGTCTAAATACATGTCTGAATGATAGCCTTCAAAGAATAGATATGTATATGCAGTAACTTTATAACCAACTGCTATGCCTGGTATAGAGTGTAATTCAATACCAGTCTTTACTTTAACATTATCTCTTTTCACTTCAACAAGCTCAGTATAGTAGGATCCTATTGAGAACGGCGATACTATACCTGTAAATAGTTTAGATAAGCTATTCCCTTTATTAAGCTCAAGTTTGACTTCAACTTCATTAACTGTCTTCTTAGGTATTACATAAACTATTTTACCTCCAGTAACATTCTTATCTATGCCCTTAACTATGATCAAGTATTCAAGATGCATATATGATGTTCCATTGGGTACCCTTATAGGCTTTCTAGGAACTTTAAATGCTATCTTAGAGGGTAATGAGATGATTTTGCAGAATATTATGTCTGAATATCCTCTAGAAAATTCTTGAGTCAAGTTATGGATTATCACTAAATACATACTTGACTTTATCGTGCCCTTATATACTGGTATTAACTCTAGAGATAGTATACCTACAGACTTACCCTCTAAGTAATCTTTAACAATACTCGCTAGAGTCCCTGGTTCAATTCCTAAGCATGCTAAATAGCTTAAAATTATTATGAAGAGTATAAGAGATAACCCTGATAGAACAGTTTTTGCTGGCATTTACTCACCATACATTTACATGTAATTTTTACCTTTTATTTTTTCTTCTCTTTGATTAATACAGTTTTAAATACGATAAGGAAGAAATAACTAAGAAGATTAGAAGCTACGATAAATTTAACTTCCTATTAAGTAATAGTGATCACATCTTTGCGTACATGAATAGGTCTGAGACTTTATATTATCTACTCTACTTGGATACCCATCACATAAAAAGACAAGTTAAACTCATGGATGGAGATTTCAAGGTGAAATTAGAAGAGATTAAAGCACCTAATGAGTTAGTTGCTCTTACAGATACGAAACCATTAACAAATGAGGGATATAAAAGCCTTTGAACTAAATACTCTATACATGCATAATCATGTGTAGAAGGAGAGAACTTCACATGTAAGAGTTAGGTAGTTTATGTTCAAGTGTACCTTAAATAAAATTAGTCATACTAAGTAGTACTAATTGTTAAAATATCAGTATAATCTCGGCTCATCACATATCAGTTCCTGGAGTATTCATCACCATATAAGTATATCACATATTCTAAATAAACTTTAAAGTTAACTATCCATAAAAGCTAATAACTTCATTAGATAATTCAGTATCTTAGGATATCCATAATACAATTTTTATATTAATTCTTCAAGATGACATTTGTCACCGATATTATCTCTAATTATCCTTAATAATTCTATCATATTTATGAATGCTCATTGATTATTCTTATAAGTATTCTTATTTCATCTCTATTCTTAATTCCGAGTATATTTAATATCTTCCTACCAAAATATATTGACTTACAATCACATACTGATTATGCATTCATATATTCGAAAGTTAGTTTCTATGGAATTACTGCTCATGTGGTATTATTACATAAAATATTAACTTGGATGTAGGATATTAACTAGCTTATCCATAGCCTTTTTATTGTAGGTATTTTGTCAAATTCTTTATCTTCACTAACTATTAAGGTGATACCATTGTTAAACATTGCACCTAAATGTAGAGCATTCGAAGGTTTAAAATCATATTCTGTTAGTATTCTTACTGCATGTTCATATTCATCTTCACCTAGATTAAGTATGTATTATGTAGAGGAGTATGTTTGATTGTATGAATTCTACTGGAACCTTATATGTTATAGCTATTTCGTTAGAGGTGTATAATGCGTTCATCACTTATACTAGCCCATCCGTTTCCTTGTAGATTATGTAGATAGTATGCTGAAACACTCGTTATATACTATGTAGTAGTTTTATGTAGTTAGTCTCTTTATCCACTTTATCTTGTCAAAGTCGCTATCGAAACTATAAATCTCGTTTAACCCGAGCTTCTCCATGTACACTAGTGCTAGTGCATCATTAACTCCTATCATGTACTCCTCAGCTTTTAATATAGCCTCGCCATAAGATGCTACATCTACATCGTAAACATGTATTGAGGGTTTACCTAGTATAGTCTTAATATACTCTATTGATTTAGTTTTAGACGTATATGATTCCAATATATTTGCAACTTCAGATAAATGTACCACTGTTGTAGCAACTTCCTCACCCTCATCTATACGTGATAGGGTTTTCTTAGCATTCTCTTTAAGCTCTAAAACATCTTTAGATATCCTCCTCTTAGGTTTAAGAAAGGCATATAGAAAAACAGAAGCATCAATAAATTTCAAGCTCCTTAACCCCTCCTAAGCAAGTATTTCTTAAGCTCATTATAATCTTTAAATGCATTACCTGGAACATCTACTTCTACCGAGTCAAAGAGTTCCTTAAGACTCTTAGAAACTAAGGGTTGCAAGATGATCTTATCTTCATGGAGATATATCATGAATCTATCGGACTTTACTTTCTCCAGTATCCTCTTAGGGATTCTAATCCTACCATACCTATCAACCACTACAACCGACAAACCATTCACCCAAAAGATATGATAGTAGCTTATAATATATTAATCTTCCACGGTACTAAGTAACTTCATAGCCTCATTACCATCAACGTTAAACTACGAAACTCATGAACACAATAATAACCTTGGGCCCCTGGGAACCACCTTTGCAGAGTAATAAGTGAATTTAAGAGAGTTGCAGGAGCGATAGCCAAAACCATTGAAATACCTAGCTTGCACTTATGGACAAGTAAACATTATGTTTGTATTCCTTAAAACCACGAAATTTACCTGAGATATCAGCATTCAAGATCCAGAACGTGTATAATCTAATGATTGTGTAATATGTTATGAGACTTGAGAAACTAGGTATGTTCCTAGAAACTATATATAGCTTTATGAGTTCTCTTCCTTATATGATTAGGTTGGGAGCTAGTAAGGTGTGACCAGTATTGTCGTCAAGAGTTATTGGACGAGGTAAGTGTAGTAAGTGTGGTAGAGAAGGATCCGTGGTTCTCAAAGAGGTCTCTGGCAGGATCTATGTCTACATTAAGCATGGTCGTGAATGGTGTTACCTCGGTCCGCTAGAGAGAGTTGATTTATCAAGTATTATCATTAGTGTCAGAGATTACCACACCTTTACCACTAAATTAGCAAAATATCTTAGAGTTAAACTAGGTGATGTCAACATGAAAGTCTCTACACCATTCATCATAGGTTTAGCACTACTATTAGCGGCTTATGGTATAGGGCTTGGAGGTCCAGGTTATAGCAACTATGTATTAGCTATGATATTATTGTCGACAATATCATTCTTACTCTCAATAGCTGTTTATGAGAGCACTTATGCAAAACTCCAAGGCTATAGCATGCTATCAAGGATTCTGTCCAAGGGGCTTAAGCTGTACATACCACTCACTATAGTACTCACAATAATAGTGATTATCATAACAATACCTCTAAAAACACCATTAAAATTCGAGTTTACATGCCCTATACCATCATATGTAAAGGCTCATGAAGTTGAAGTCACTATTGAGGAACCTGGTATACTTCCAGGTTCAAGAGTATCAATTGGGCCAGTCCATAGTGTAACTGGTGTTGAAACCTATGCATTCATATATATGGCAATTCCAATCTCCTCAATTATAATAGCATCACTTCTCATAACATACTTGTCGAGGCCCCTAGTTAATAGCTTAAAGAGGTTCATAACATACATTACTATATCGACTCTAGCCAGTTATTTGATACTCTTTACCCTACCACTAATAGTACATGCTGTAAGCGAGGATATTAGCATATTTATGGAAGCAACTGTAGTCAACTATATTGTCATATCAACTGCTATGGCATCAGCCACTACAATAGCCTTCATAATAATATTCATAGTCTTAATAGCTGTACTGAAAAATGTTATTAGAATGTGATAGCTATTTGATAAACATCAAAGAAATTAGCTACTCATAAAATAACTAAGATATTTACAGCTTTCGTTACAAAGGTCTTTAACTTAACTGTTACAAATAGTTATGAATGATAGCATATGGAGAAAAGTATAGGGTTACTTAGACTTGGGCACCTATTGTTAAGTAGATTTACGATAATAGTTATAACGTAATCCATATAGAAGTGATAATTGATGAAAACACCTATACCCGGAAGGCCGGGATCATGAAATTTATGGTAGACCTGTATCATTATTTGTTGTCAGCACTCAAGACCTATATCATTAACCCCGGATACAGCATCCGAGGTTTCAACACTGCCGAGTTCATCACCAGAGGTATTATTTAGTAAAGAGTTCTAAAAATCTTCGCAAACAGTTAAGATATAAAAACTAGATGCCTCTATTCTTAATCTAGATACTATATGCGGCGGTCGTCTAGCCTGGACTAGGACGCCGGCCCTCCAAGCCGGAGATCCCGGGTTCAAATCCCGGCCGCCGCACCAAATCACTATTTAAATGTCGAGAAAAAGATTACTGATTCCTGACAACATTGTCCTAGTCAATTATTGGAACTTATGTATGCTGTATTTACATTGTTTACCTATTTTATAATTTATTGTTTTACAATTCTTTTTGTTCTATTTAATTACTCAGTTTAATATAAGATAGGGGTGAAGGATAGTACATAGTACTGGTAATATCATTAAGTCATGTACTTATTTTTTCCAGTAAAACTTATGTATATAGTAGGGGGTAGTAGGAATGCCTTTAATTATTGTCTTCCATTTCACAGACAAGGGACGCCTACCTGTTCTTAGTAAGGAAGAATTTGCTGAGATTAGGAAGAAGTTTCTTGAGGTTTTAAAAGACTATCCTGATGTAACATTTTATGGTACATGGATTGATGATAAGGGTATGGGTATTTGTTTATGGGAGGCTCCTAGCGCAGATGTTGTTAAAGAGATTGTTAAGAAAGCCCTAGGTCAACCACCAGTTGATCCAGTAATTGAAGTTAGGAAGGTACTTTAATTAGATATCCTATTATGTTATATAACAATTTTTTAATCAATTTTACAATAGAGTATTATGGTTATTTACATAAAGTTGTTACTACTTCTAATGATAAACTATACTACTTATACTTATCAGCATGTAGTTAAATATCCAAACCTTAAGGTTTTTATGCTTCTCTCCAGAATTTTATTCTAGACACTCACTCTTATTAGAGAGAATATGGTGGGATATAGGCTATGAAGACTACTATGTTAGTAGGTATATTTGTATAATTGTAGGTGATATAGCCTATTATGCTGGAACTCTTGCAGGAGGGGGTATATCAACTACAACAGTAACAGTTGATGGTGCAGGAGCAACAGTTACTGTTACTCAGACTGTTGGTGGAGCTACATGGACTCCACCTGCAACCATTAAGGCTGCATGGGTATATGTAGGACCTATTGGCGACTTCGGCTGGACATACATGCATGATGTATGAAGACGTATAGTTGCTTCACTATATAGTGACTGGCTTGAAACAACTTATGTTGAAGATATAAAAGAAGCAACACTTAGTGAAACCATAGATACGCTAGTATCTCAGGGTTATAACATGATCTTTACAACAAGCTTTGAGTTCATGGATGGAACAATTGCCGCTGGTAAGAAATATCCAGATGTATTATTCTTCCATTGTAGTGGTTATAAGAGAAGAGCTAATGTGGGAACATATTTCGCTGATCTCTACCAGATCTACTATCTAAATGGACTCATAGCTGGTGCATTAACCAAGACTGGGAACATAGGTTATGTAGCAGCATACACTATACCAGAGGTTGTTAGACACATTAATGCGTTTGCTATTGGTGCTAAAGAAGTAGGTGAACAACTTGGAAAGAATATAAGGGTTTATGTAATTGAAATAGGTAGCTGGTTTGACCCAACAAAGGCTAGAGAAGCTGCAAGAACTCTTGTAGAACAATATAATGTAGACGTACTAGCTTATACAGAAGACTCAACAGCAATTGTACAATATGCCCAAGAACTATACAATACAAGGAAAAGAGGTCTACGTATTCGGCCACTATAGCCCAATGTATAAGTATGGACCAGATGTTGTTGTTAGCGGACAGCTAGTTAGATGGGAGGTAATATACGCTGATATACTAGCAAAGATGAAAGCAGGCATTCTAACACCATACAGCCTAGGAAGTCTTGACTACTGGTATCTATTAAACACTGGCGCAGTAGAACTTGGTGCAGATATAGATGAAAATGGTAAAGTAATGATGATTAACCCGAAGTATGAAGATACATTAAAGAAGATCATGGTAACAGACAAGCCTACAGAAGAGAAGATCAGTGTATACGACCTTGTAATGTGCAGATACGAACAAATGAGGTTTGCACCACTTCTACAGGCACTCCAGCTAACAGCTGTAACACACAAGTATGAAAACATAGACTTTGTAACACTTGAGGGAGGAGGTAAATACCCAATAGGCCCAGCATTTGAACCGTTCACAGGACCTCTATCAGGGTATATGAAGGATAATCCATCAGAGAAAGTAAATATACCTGCTGGACAACGCTTAGGCCACGACGATCTATGGAGTATGCAGTGGTTTGTTGACTGGGTTGAATACCTAGGTGCAGCATAATAAACCGCCAGCTATATTTAACATATATCATAACAACTAAGGGTGATATAGTGACTAAGACCATGAATAAGAATAAAAATGTTTTTCCTCATCAGCTTCCCAATCTTCTCCAATACATATCCTGTTATTGAATTAAAGAACATAACCAAGAGATTCCCTGGAGTTATAGCTCTAGACAAAGTTACAATGGATGTAAGAAAGGGGGGGTCTTAGCGCTTCTTGGCAAAAACGGTGCGGGAAAGTCAACACTGGTAAAAATACTATATGGTATATATTCTCCTGATGAAGGAGAGATCTATGTTGAAGGAAGAAAGGTTGCGATAAACTCGCCACGAGAAGCTATAAGGCTAGGCATTGTAATGGTTTCTCAGGTACCCCAGCTTATTGATCGCTTAACGGTGGCTGAGAACATCATATTAGGGCTTAAGCAATATGGTATTTTGTCTCCAGTAAAAAGGGTAGTTGAATATATAAGAACCCGGGGTGAATCTCTTGGTATAAAAGTTGATCCAAACACCGAGGTTTGGAAGCTTAGCTATACTCAGAAACAACTTGTGGAGATATTAAGGGCAATTTTACTGGGTGCTAAAGTACTCTTACTTGATGAGGCAATCACATATCTACCTATTGAAGAAAAGAGAAAGTTCTATAAATTCATAAGAGCTTTTGCGGAAAAAGGAGGTTCCGTTATCTTAATAACCCATAAGATCTACGAAGCAATGGATGCTGCAGATAGAATAACTGTACTAAGGTTAGGCAAAGTTGTAGGGACAGTATATGCCTCAGAGGTTACCATAAATGATGTAAGAAAACTAATGTTTGCAGAGAGATCATCAGAGATAACTTATGAACGTCTAGCACCGGGATCACCCGAAGAAAACGTTCTCTTGAGCATAAGGGATCTATGGGTTATGGATGACTTCGGAGACTATGCTGTAAGAGGAGCAAGCCTTGATGTAAAACCTGGAGAAGTAGTTGGTATAGCTGGAGTAGCTGGTAATGGTCAGAAGGAGCTCATACAAGCTATTATAGGGCTTAGGATGGTTGAGAAAGGAGCTATAATTTTTGAGGGCGAGGACATAACCAGGAAAGGAACAGCCTATATCCGTAGAAAAGGTGTTGGCTACATACCTGATCTCCCAGCAAAATATGGTGTTTCTCTAGAAAACACCATTGAGGAAAACATTGCGATACTGCCTGTCTTCGCCAATATAGTTATTGACTGGAACCGTATAAGAGACCTAGCCTTAAAACTTATAGAAGAATATCAAATAAAAATACCCTCCTCATTAACTCCCGTTAAACTACTATCAGGAGGAAATATAATGAAAGTACTTGTAGCTAGAGAGCTAGCTGTAGCCAAGAAGCTTCTAATAGGTTATAATCCTACCAGAGCATTAGATGCGGCTACAGCAATAAAGGTTCGTAAGATAATTAAGGAGAAAGCTATTAAAGAGAAAACCGGTGTGCTTATAGCCTCAGAGGATCTAGATGAAATTTTTCAGATTAGTGATCGAATTGCTGTAATTAATTCCGGAAAAATCGTGGGCATATTTGAAGCAGATAAAGCTGATAGGAAAGAGATTGAACACCTCATGGTGATGTAGCGTGTTTAGACTTATTGTTATACGTAGAGTAAAACCTATACCATATAGTGGTGTCATCATACCTATTGTATCATTAGTAGTAGGTATACTATTATCAGCTATACTACTATGGGGGGCTAAGCGGCATATCACCGATAGGGCTTTTCAGCAACATTATTTCAACATTCACAGACCCAGTAATTTTAAACACATTTATAACACTGACACTCGTTGGCCTAGCGCTCGTCATATCATTTACTGGTGCAGTATTCAATATTGGTGGTGAAGGGCAAATAGTAATGGGTATCATGGCTACAGCATATATAGCATTATTCGCTGGACTATCAAGCATGCCGATCTTAGCAAAGATTATTATAGTGATACTATCAGCTATCCTCGGTGCACCATGGGCAACTATAGCTGGAGGGTTAAGAGCATATCTAAGCATCGATGAAGTACCTGTCACCCTAATAATGAATTATATAGCATACTATATTCTCAACTATCTTGTAAGAGGGCCGTGGAAGGGTAAGGAGACCTATGGATACATAAGAACGGATCTACTGCCACAGGATGTATGGTTTATTAATCTCCCAACTATAACTATTCCAGGTATTGGAGAAGTATCGATAAATAACAACAGTAGAAGCTATACTACTATTAATAATAATATTCATTGGGCTATGGTATCTTTTAAGAAACACAACAATAGGTTTAAGGATACGTATACTAGGGTCAAACCCTGATGTATTAAGAGCTGCGGGAATAAATGTTTCACTAACCATAGTACTTGCTTTAACAATATCTGGTGCGATAATGGGTATCGTAGGTGTCATAGTATTAGCTGGAGGTGATCTTGACTATAGAATACCATATCCCTATGAAGCACGTACAGCAAACTATGGCTACACAGATATACTTGTAGCATGGCTCTCAATGTTGGATATTAGAGCCTTCCCTGTAGCAGCATATATTGTAAGCTCACTATACATTACAGGGCTAAAACTACAAGTTGCAGGACTGGGGGAAGCAGCAACAACATTTGTTTTCATGGGTACAGTTCTCCTAACCTACACTGTTATCAGAGTATTTAGTGAGTATACAATCCGTATTGTAAGAACATTATCTCTTAAAAGGTGATAATCTGTGGAACTAGCTGAAATAGGATGTATAATCCTTGAAATAGCCCCTGCATTTGCAGCCTATTACCTAGCAGCAGTGGGGCATGGGTTTATAGAAAAGTCAGGTGTGCTAAACCTTGCCATAGACGGTGTATTTGTACTGGGTGTAGCTGTAGCATTTGCTGTAGGAGTATATACGATAAACCCATGGATTGCATTCTTTGTAACAATTCTCGTAGGAACAGGATTTGGCATACTATTATCATATCTTACAATAAAGTTCCCTATAAGCCATGGAGTAGCAGGGCTCTCTATAATGTTTCTAGGCTATGGATTAGCAACGCTTGTAGGTAAGCCGGCAAGAACCTGCCAAGGCCGTGTAGGTGCTATCAACTCCGGCTTCCCCCAAGATCCGTTATCAAAGACACTAATGTTTATACTACCGATATTGACAGGAATAGCCCTACTCTTCATTATAAATAAGATAAAACTAGGAGCTACAATTAGAGCAGCTGGAGAAAATCCACACGCTGCATCAGCTCTAGGAGTAGATATACTAAGGACGAGACTTATTGCTGGGGCAATAGGTTATGCATTAATAGGTGCTGGAGCAGCATTCTATACCTTAGCATGGCTTCCACTATGGTCAGAAGGACAGGGACTAGGGCATGGATGGATAGCATTTGCAATATCCTTATCAGCTGGAAGACATCCATTATTCACCATACTAACAGCAGGGATCTTTGTAGGCCTCGTTAAGTACCAGTTTACGCTACAGGCTTTCTATAGCCTCAGCCCAGAGATCACAAAAATGATACCATTCATTGCAGCAATAACTGCAATGGTTATATTCAATATAACATCCCTTAGAAGAAAACTTGCACCACCACAAAGCCTTGGAAAAATATACTTCAAAGAAGAAAAAGAACAGTCTAAATAAGATAACTATGTTTTAATCAAAATACCTAATACCCCTCTATACAACAACTTCTATAGATGAACAATGAGGAAATACTACCTGGTATCGATACTACTTACTATAATGGGTTTGTTATTGTTATTGCTTTCTATAAACTATCTCATATACCATAGCTATATCCTAGAGGAGGAAACAGATCTAGAAAAAGCCGTTCCTCCACATAAACACATCCATGTATGTAGAGTATTAGACACAGGTTCATACATTAATGTAACAGTTAAATCAACTAATAAAATAAACATCTACTTATTAAACTTTGAAAACTATAAATTATATAATAACAATAAATCTTTTACATCTGAATATAGTGTACTACAGACCCAAGCAGTAAGCTTTCAATACAATATAACATTGTTTAATAACTATTGTATCATACTAGAAAATCCTCAAGCAACAAGTATAAACATTAGCTATGAAATAGTATTTGCTAAGAGCGTTATAAAGGAGCGTGGATCATCTATAGTATCTGTTATAGGTATAGTGCTAGTCATTACTGGTATAATATATGGGTTCAGAGGTTATGTAAGGGAGAAAAACAGGGAATTCCCTGATACTTTGAAAGAAGGCAATATAATATGTATGGCAAAGTCTTTAAACAAACATTCATGCATTATAGAGTTTTCGGCCGCGAAGTATGACGTACTAGAGTTGCTTATTAAAATATTTACTAGACATGGATATAACATGAAGCATTCACTAGAAGGTAATTACGCTCTTTTGGAGAGAAGAGGAAAAGTTTTTTCAAGGAATTTTTCTGAAAAACCGAGAACAGTATTAATATCGATAAAAGATCATGTTATAGAGCTAGATTACATAATAAATTCTATGTTAGCTTCCGGAACAATTAATTTACAGGGTGTTATGGATGAAGTAAAGACTATTACTATGGAATTAAAAACCCGGTATAAATTATAGGAAGCATTTAGAAACCTATGAAGTCCTGAGGTTTTGGCGGCTCAGGCTTTAGACCCTTTCTTTCCCTAATCTTCCTTACCAGATCTAAGAGCATTGAATCCGGTACCGGAGCCCATCTGCTAAATTCCTGGCCCCAGAGAGCCTTACCTGCTGTCGCACTTCTAAGCGCCTCTGCTAGATCAAATGTTTCTGCAACAGGTATTTCAGCAATAATTCTTGCTAATGGTCCCTGCTGTAGTACTTGTAGAATCTTACCTCTTCTCTTACTTAATACACCTGTTACAGCACCCATGTACTCCATTGGAACTCTTATATCTAGTTTCTGTATAGGCTCAAGGAGTGTTGGCCTAGATGTCAACATTCCAGCGAATATAGCGTTTCTTACAGCAGGATATAGCTGTCCTGGCCCACGGTGAGCGGGATCTTCGTGAATTATTGCATCATGTAGTATAACTTTTACTCCTCTAACAGGCTCCATGGCAAGCGGCCCTTCTCTCATAGCTAGTCTGAAGCCCTGTATTATAGTGTCTCTTACTTCTCTTAGATGTTGAACACCCACAGTTAGGTCAACAAATACGTTAATGTTTTCATCAATAGCCCATATCCTCTTTGCTTCATCATAGCTCCACCCAGCTTCGTCTCTAAGTATTTTAGCTCGCTCCTTAGCATCCATGTCCTCAGTAATAATGCCTTGGTGTATAAGCTCAATAGTCTTTTCATCAAGGGGTTCTACGTGTATGTATAGCTTGTTATGCTTGTTAGGTGATTTACCTTCGAATACCTGGCTCTTTGCTCTAATGCTTTCACGATACACTATTACTGGAGGTGATACATCCACTTCTAAGTTAAATCTCTCTTTAAGGAATGTAAGTGCTATCTCTATATGTAGAGTCCCCATACCGCTTAACAAGTACTCGCCTGTCTCTTCATTGATCTTTATCACAAGACTTGGATCCTCAATGCTTAGTTTATGGAGAGCATCTATGAGTTTCGGAAGATCTCTTGGATTCTTTGGTTCAATGGCAACTGTTACTACGGGTTCACTGATATACCTAAGTCTCTCAAAGGGTATCATTACATCCTTATATTTAACTGATATAGCTGTTTCTCCGGCTCTAGCTTTATCAAGACCTAGTACTGCAGCGATGTTACCTGCTACTATAGCATCAG
Organism: Desulfurococcales archaeon; assembly: GCA_021163115.1. Classification (GTDB taxonomy): domain Archaea; phylum Thermoproteota; class Thermoprotei_A; order Sulfolobales; family Desulfurococcaceae; genus JAGGXK01. The sequence goes on from JAGGXK010000027.1 coordinate 13,280, forward strand.
CTAGCTCCCTATAGGGTCCCATATAGAGGCTTACCTGTAGAATCTTCTGCTTAGTCCTTGCGTTGACAAGCCATACTTCTTCTCCAGCCCTAATAGTTCCAGAGAATATTCTCCCTGTAGCTACAAGGCCTGCATGAGGGTCTACACGTATATCGTTTAAGAGCATAATTACTGGCCCATCAGGATCAGCGCTAAGAAGAGCCTTACCTATCTCACTATTAAGATCCCCTCTCCATATTTTTGGTATTCTATATTTTTGCGCCTCCACAGGATTTGGTATAAACTTTACAACCATATCAAGTATCGCTTCATGTAGAGGAGCAAGTTTCTGAAGCTCAGCTTTAGCCTCCTCTCTACCCTTAGCATAGAGAGCGACAATATCACTAAATTTTATGCCACGCTGACGAGCCATTGGAACAGTGAAGCCCCACCTGTCCTTAGCACTTCCAAAAGCTACATGACCTTTAGCAGGATCCAAGATCCATTTACTCTTAAATTCTTTATCAGCATACATTTGTATTAGAGAGTTAACTTCCTTTATTATCTGGACAAACCTCTGCTGGATTTCTGTAGGACTAAGCTTTAGCTCCTTGATAAGTCTGTCAACTTTATTTATAAAGAGCAGGGGGCGGACACGCTCTTCTAGTGCTAGTCTTAGATACATCTCTGTCTGCGTCATGACACCTTCTACTGCATCAACAACAAGAATAGCACCATCAAGTACACGTAAACTACGTGTAACCCTTGAACTAAAATCAACGTGTCCAGGAGTATCTATTAAGTTAATTACATAAGGCTTACCCTTGTACTCGTGATATAGGCTTATGTTCGCTGACTTAACAGTTATACCTCTTCTTTGTTCTACATCAAGATAGTCAAGTGCTAGAGCTTCCCCTGCAACCTTCTCTGAAATAATTCCCGCGGCTGCTAATAGTGAGTCTGAGAGAGTGGTTTTACCATGATCTACGTGAGCTGTTATACCTATATTTCTAACTTGTTCAAGGTTCTTCATTATCCTAAGGATATCAGCAACTTGCTTATACCTAACCATACTAAATCAACCCCTATATTGTCTAGCCCCCTTTATCCTGTACCTAAACCGTTTTTTACGTATATAGGTGTTTTAATATATAGTGGTTGAGACACATAGATATTCTCTGCCTAGCAATAAAATTTAGATCAAATATATTTCTATTCTTTCACAATCATAAGCATTTAACTTGTATAACTATTAACGAACAACCTTATTCTTAGATAACATGTCTAAAGCTTTTTGTATACGATCTTCTACTAGTTTAACCGTATAGTTTATTGCATCAAATAACCTCCCCTTGCCTATGGCAGCAGCTGCCGCTTCATGTCCTCCGCCACTACCCTTTAAGTAAGCTCCGACGAGAGGCATGACATCTTTCCCAAGATCTATACCAAGCTTCTTTAAAGTGCTGGCTCTTCCGCGGACAATAATTCTTGTCTCATCATTGCTTGAACCAACAATGGCTATATCCGCTCCTAAGTCTAATAGAGACCTGGCTACACTACCTTCAAAAGCACTTACATGGGTATAAGCTATAATATATTCGTTAATACGCTTAAAACGTAATCTTTGAGTAGCCTTTAATCTAGCAATTTTCTCGGATAAATCCATTTCAACACGTAATAACTCTATAGCACGTCTATAGTCAACACCAGGAATAGCAAGTAACTCATTCACAGTAAGCATTGTATCCTTATTAGCTATTAAAAACCTTCTAGTATCGTAAATAATTCCCATAAGTAACATCATTGCCTCTATGGAGTCTGGTTTATGGATCTTGCCTAGAAGCTTGTAAACTAGTTCCGAGACCGAGCAATAACCAGGTTTAATGATAGAGGCATCAGCATATTCTACCAAGTTACCTCCTGAATGATGGTCTATAACAATTAATGTATCTGCTGCAAGAATAATATCCTTTAAACCACCTAGCTGTTCAATACTACTTGTATCTACAACTATAACTGTCTTTTTATAATATTTAAGACACGATTTTAGAAGAGTTTCAGGGACAAAAATTCTATCCTGTATATTAAAATAATGTGCGATCTTTTTAGCAACCTCGTTAAGTCCCTCAGGTAATATTATGTAGGTATCTTTATGCAACATGTTTTTAACAAAATTATAGATATAAAAAGACGAGGCAAGAGCATCTGGATCGGAGTTCTTATGACTGGTTACTATAGTTATATCATTGTTTCTAACCATGGTTATTAGTCTTCCTATAGCGTTGAATATATTGTTCAACATATCTACTCGCCTCTCTTATCGCAGATCTAACTATACTATCATAATCTATTACATCACCAAGATACCCCAATATACCAAGGTCTATAAATACCACTAGGCAATCCTCTTTTTTCTCAACAGACACTATTATATCTGCATCATAGCTCTTCTCGACAGGCAGAGCTTCTTGAAGAAAAGTACGTATTTTATTTTCCACCTGCAATGCAAATTCTTCAATATCTTCAATACTTATTTTATCAAGTGCTAATCCTATTGATACAATTTTCTTAGGCAACTTTAATCCCATATTTAGCTAAGAGATCCCTAAGTTTCTTCTCGCTATCACTTACTTGCTTCCTTAAAATCTCTACTTGGTTTTTATATTTCTGTTGTTTTACTTGAAGAAGCTCCTTCCTCTCCTCAAGCTCGTTTATTACATCATTCTTACTCTTCTTGACAAGAATGTGACCTATTGATTTATAAAGCTCTACATCATCAGGCATGTCCTTGATGTTAGATAATATATTGTCTATCTCGATTAATTCACTTTCAGTAAGTCTTAATTCTGCCTCTATTTTTGCCAGCATATTTCTTAGATTTTCATACTCGATTATGGCTTGTTGTACTTCAGGTGGTAATTTTTGTTCAGTCATTTTCTATTTCCTCGTAGGCATTAATTATTGTTGATATTAAACCGAGATAGCTATTTGTTACAGCTCTTAAAAGATTTACTCTTGAACATAATATCTTAATTAGCAATAAACTATTATTGAGAGAGAGTTCAGCCGAGCATTCTGTAGATGGAAGATTTAAGGTTTCAGGATACAATGCCTTATATATGCTCTCCAGTATTTTTCTAGAAGTCTCTATCTTTATTTTAAGAACTACTTTCATTTGCTATAACTCTCCTAACTTTTATTATTGGGCCGCATGCCTTACCAGTTCTTGTCCTAAAACTTATTTTTACTATTCCATCATTTTCTTTTAAAACAATTTCTAGATCAGGGTTATTTGATAATATAGGATAAAAGATTGTAAGAAATATATCTGCTATTCTATAACATAGATCACTTATACAAGCCATAGAATCTATTGACATACTATCAACATTTATGGGGCGGTGGTATATTCCAAGCTCTCTTGAAAGACTTAAACCAGCAAAAACCAGCATCACCCATGGTTTTACATTCTTTTGATAAGTCAATAGAGAGGTGTTATATATTTTTAGTATACTTGGATTACCCTTCCTTTCCCCAACAATGCCTATATATTTTACTCCATACTTCCTGGCAATAAGTGCTAACTCTAACAGAGTTTTCTTACCTCTATGAATCATTAGTATACAGGGTAGTGTTGTTGCTAAGTCCTTAAGAAAAGATCTTGTTCTATAGCTTGGCTCCCTAGAAGTTGTTAAGAGGAATATTTTCCTCAAAAATCCCTCATCCATTAAAACTATGTTTCACGAATAATATATTTAGGAAAGTATTTGCTTAGCTCCGTCCTAGGGACATAAGCTCCTCCAGCCCATTTAGCTCCACATTTCTTGCAAGCCCATATACCTGTGCTTATTCTGTATACTGATCCCTTCGTTGCACAGAATGGGCATACGTGTGGAGCATATCTTTTTCTAAGTATGTCTCTAACCTTCTTTCTTAGCATCGATCCATATCTTGCTCCATAACGTCCTGCAATACCTACTACTCTCGCTCTTTTACCCATTACAATATCCCCTCTCTAGACTATTGATTTACTAGCTTCTTCTGGATTTTTTAATACTTTCTCTAAAAGACTATGTAGTTCCTTTGCCTTCTTCAAAGCCAATTCAATAACATAGTCTACTTCATCCTCTGTAAACCCTTCCATACCCATTTTTTGTAATCCGACAATTCTTCCTAAACTGTCAACAGCTACTGTTATCTTAGCATCAAGAACAGATTCTTCTTCTAGACTAGGATCTACTATGAAGTATTTATCAACTTTCCCTATAGTTACTGTTACAACATTTAAGTTTAATGGTAGCTTTTGCCCCCTAGAATCCTTATCTATTACAACCTTATCTCCTTCTATACTGACTATCTTCGGCATCTTTGTAACATTCAATGCAAGCATTGATGCCAGCATACTAGCATCAATAATGTTTCCATCATGATCAAGCAGATAAATGTCATTAAATACAATCCATACTTTTTGACCTGGGATAATAGCTAGGTCTTCAAGACGTATAGCCCGAGGCTCTCTTAGACTCCTATCAATAACTCTAGCTGTTTCAATAGCATTTTCATCAGGTGGCCCTGGTTCAAAAGTAGGTGATGCCAGAGGAACAAATTCTGCATGAACTTGTAGTACACCTTCATTAGGTCTATCAGAATATGGTATGCCCACTTCAAGTTTCACACCAACCATAGCCATAGTATCCCCTATTTTTACTGCTGCAGAACCCTCTGCCTTCTGAATAGGGTTTAATTGTATAGTAATTGGCCTATACTCATCTAGCCTTCTTCCATCAATTCTTTTTCCAGTTTTTATCAGTGAAACTATTTTCTCCTTCTTTAATCTAGGTATTATGGGTGTTTGTACAGGTGTGAGACTCATTATAGATCACTCCTCCTCATTCTTCTGGATAGGATAGATACTTCTTTGTTAGTGCTTCCTTCTGAAGCCTATAGATTTCATTAATACCCTTCTTAGCTAGTTCCAGTGCTTTCTTAAACTCTTCTGGAGTTAGAACACCATTAAGCTGTAGGAGAACTATTTTTCCCAGGGAAGGCATCATAGCAACAGGCATGTCAGCTTCTCCATATTCATCTTCCAATTCATCAATATCTAGTACTAAAACACCATTAACTTTACCTACAGCTACAGCTGCCACCAAATCCCTCATCGGGATCCCTGCATCAGCCAGCGCTAGAGAAGCCGCTGTTAATCCTGTTGTACGTGTTCCTCCATCTGCCTGAAGAACCTCAATAAATACATCAATTGTTGTCCTAGGATATAGATCAGTAAAGACTGTTGCTTCCAAGGCTTCTCTAATAACTTTCGATAACTCTACCTCACGCCTACTAGGAGCCGGGCTTTTCCTCTCACTAGTAGAGAAGGGGGCCATGTGATATCTACACCTAATCAATGCTCTATCAGGTAGTGTCATATGTTTTGGATGAATCTCTCTAGGACCATAAACTGCTGCAATAACCTTTGTTCTACCAAATTCTACAAGTGCTGAACCGTCAGCATTCTTTAATACTCCAACTTCCATTCTAATAGGTCTTAGTTCCTCAGACTTCCTACCATCATGTCTTGTTCCGTCTTCTTTTATAAGGACTGGTTTCTCAATCATTTTTCTTCACTCCTCAGCTCCTCATCTATGAACCTCTTTATTCTCTCAGTTAAACCAGGTATATGTGCTTCGGCTTCAATCTTTTTAATGGCTCTAACTAGTACATTTTCAACTTTCTTGCTAGGGCATCTTATCCATATTCTACCATTCTGTCCAACTATTATATTGCATCCCGTAAGTTCTATCAGTGTTGTTATCATGCTCTTCTTCTTACCAATAACTTTAGGGACTCGGCTCGGCTTTATATCCACTATGATTCCCTCAGTTATTTTTCCAAGGCCTTTCCCTTTAATAGTTAAAATAGGGCCTCTGGATCGGTCAAAAATTATTATTTTTGCAACAATATAGTCTCCTATATCAAGATAGTTTCTAAGATCATCCGTAATAGGGTTAAATGATTCAAGAGCTTCACTAGCATTTAAAACAGCTTTATAAGGTCCCCTTATATCTACAACCCAGTTTGTTATCCCTACATTAATGATCATTCCTATAACTATATCTCCTTCCTTTGGAAAATAAGTTCCCTCAAGGGGTATAACAGCTACACGATTATCATCAACACTTGCTAATCCAAGTATGAGCGAGTATACTTTATCTCCGACCCTATATGTATAGTCGCCTACTTCTACATCTCCTTCTGCGAGCAGATCCCCCGGCCTAACTAATTGTCTATTAGCTACATAGATCTTGCCCATAGCTTATCCCACATGAAGTATTTTTATACTTGCTTGACCTCGTGTTAGCTTGTTTATTTTATTAATTATCTCATCTTGTAGGCCAGCCGGTATCTCTATCTCCGCTAATAAGCTTCCATCACTTAACCACGCAGTTTTCTTTAACTCACCTAATCCAGTAAGCTGTTTATATATTCTCCCAGAATAACTTGGAGGAACCCTTACTGCTATATAGGCTTTAGCGATCTTTATTGGTATAATTCTAGCTATTTTTGATATTATCTCGTTAGCTTGTGATTCAACGCTCTTAAAGGGGTCTATTGAAACTCTTGCCTGCTCCATAGCAAGCTCTATCCGCTTAGGTGGTATGGGGAGCTTCGTCTTAGGATCGATAGCGTTACGAGCTATAAAATTAATGATTTGCCTCCTCTTGGATTCTAAAAGCTGTCTTCTCTGTTCTGTCGTTAACTGGATCTCTCCATGTTTCACAATCTCTTTAGCAACAATCTTGATCTCTGTTGTACCAAAGACTTGTTTAATACTCTCAGGTGAGGCCTTTAATCCCTTCCTAGCATCCTTATATACAATATCTCCTACAAGCATTTCATTAACGTCTACTTCCTTTCCTTCTTTAAGCTTAAACGCGAGATCGGGGTTGACAAGTATCTCAAACCTATGCCCCTTAGCTTCATAACGTGCAATAACATATTTTGTTGACAACTATCCCTCCCTCTACACACTTTACTAATAGCCACTATTTCTAGTTAGCAATAATATTTTTATATGGACAAACAATTATGAGTGAAGATTCTTCTCCTATAATCTAATATCAAAGAATAAAGATTTTGTAGTAGTTCTAGATTCTATTTTGATACATTACTTCGATCTAAATAAATCAACTAATTTATTGAAGAAGCTCTGCGATCTCTTGGAGTGTTAGTATCTTAAATTTCTTTTCTTCAACATCTACATAACCTATTTCTAGGTTTGATGCCTCCATCTTTCCTTCTAAAGCCTTAGAGAGAGCTTCAATCCCTAGCTTTAGGGTCTCCTTCATTGTTAAGTCATATTTATAGTTCCTTTCAAGAAACTCTGTAACAGCTTGGCTCTTCTCACCTAATGCAGCAGCATAATAGCTCATATATCTACCACTAGGCTCAGTCATGTATAATTGAGGGCCTTTGAAATCAACACCTACTAGAATCATTGCAACACCAAAAGGTCTTACGCCTGCATGTTGTGTATATGCCTGTTTTACATCACATATTTGTTTTGCAAGATACTCTACTGTTATCGGTTCATCGTATAGGAATCTGTGTCGTATTGCAGCTAGCCTTGCATAATCTATTAATACTCTACCATCGCTAGCTATTCCTGCAAAACTTACACCTATATGCTCATCTATTATAAAGATCTTTTGAATAGCATTATGATCTATTAATGGTGATATCCTTCGTTTCTCGACAACAACTGCAGCACCAGATCTACTCTTAATACCTATAGTTGTCCAACCCCTTCTAACAGCCTCAAAAGCATACTCTACTTGATATATTCGTCCATCGGGTGAGAATATAGTAATTGCCCTATCATAGCCCATGGCAGGAGGTCCAAAACTCATTATAAATCATCTCCAAGCATACACAAATATCTATCAAATCCCTAAATACGCATATAGGGTATTATAAGTTTACCATAAAAGCCGATGAAGAAGAGTCCGACCCCTGAGCCATTGGGCAATGAAGATCTTTCTTAAAAACTGAGGTGTATTATGGTGCGGGGGGTGGGATTTGAACCCACGCAGGCCTACGCCAGCGGATTTCCTACCCCTCTTTATTGGTCTTAAGTCCGCCCCCTTTGACCAGGCTCGGGCACCCCCGCTTATACATTTTCCTAATCTTATAGAGTACTCCTTATATTCTTTTATTTAATTCATGTTATCTATAATAAGGTATACTAATGTTCAGTTCGTCGCGAATTCTTCACCAATCGTTCTGGAGCGGCCTCATCATCTAGTACTAGATATAGAAGTTATCAGCCTTAATATATTGTTTTAAAGAACCTCCTTCTAGATCTATAATTAATGTTAAGTATCATTCACGGATCATGTATAAGTATTTCTTAGCTCTTTTTAGCGTTCCAGTTGTTTTAATGGGTATTATTAATACTTCTTTTCCATTAATATTATCTACACTCGATAATGATGCTATGAGTATATTTGATGTTAGATGGCCTGTTCTTAAGACCCCGCGCTTTACGGAGGGATCATAGAAAATTATCTGGGGATCGGATTTTGTTAAACCAATAATACCATATAGTTCTTTTACTACCTCACGTATAGCTTTCTCAAGCTCTCTTTTACTAATATTATGCTCTGATATAACTGTAAATACTATATAGCGTCTACGTATTTTGAAGTCCTTTTCCTGACGAGGTATTAAACTCTTAGAAGTAATTATTTTTAAGAAACGCTTTATTTTCGACAAAGACCACCATAAGTATGTTACTAAAAGAGAGAGCATGATTACGACAATATATAGTATTAGGTCAACTATGTTCAAACCTTAACACCATTCTTAACAAGGATCTCCAATGGCAAACCCGATATGTTATGTAATAAAAGATCCTTATTATCTAGATCTAGTAAGGAGGTTAAAAGAGATATAATAGATAGTGGATGATGTATCTTATTCCACTTCCTAGCCCTAGAAGATATTATGAATGGAGTATTGTAGTGAAGGATAAGCAGGAGCCTCCTATAGATCATTGCCTTAGCTCTATCATTGGCTTTAAGAAACTCCTCTAAGGGTATTTCAAGTACTTTTCTATACCGCTTCACCATTAATACCTGTGTCTTATCAATATACATAGCAGTATCCTTATCAACGATAATAGTATCCACACGACCATCTCTTGCAGCGAATCTTGCAACTTGTATGCTCTGTGGTTTTACGGAAACGATGGGAAAACTAAGTTTTATCCCTCTTAATTTCTCCTTAAGTTTAGATTCTTTTTCTTCACTAAGAGTGATTCTTTTAACTAGAGTTATTTTCTTATCTCTTAGTTTTTTAACTCTCCAGTTAAAACCATGATCCTCTAAACCGAATGCTGTATATCCCATTTTATGCCCTACATCTATAGCCTTCTCTACCTCGTCTGGCTCAATATCCAGCCATAGATCTATAAAACCCCTCATTTTACTACACCATATTTTCTAAGTATCTCTAAGACATCGCCTCTAGAACCTCTTCCACTAAAGGAAATAACAACTTTAACAACATCATCGCCATCGCTTAGGACAATCTTCCCTAGAAATAATTGTTGTTTATCAAAGCGTAGATATAGCTTTTTTGCATGACCATTATATCTTAATGGAAAACTAAGTTTCAAAATATTCTTTTCAGTATCCGATAATCGTGTTGCTAAGTATTCCAGAAAAGCTATTGAATCCCTACCTCTTAAAACTATGCGATAAATAGTAATTAAGTTGCCATAATGTCCTTTTACAATCTGTTTTACGGTATTAACCCTTTTTGCAAGATCTCGTGGAAGGAGGTTAAGAATGGCTTTTAAAACCTTAGACTCATCCTCAGTTGCATGCCCATATGTTAATAACTCAACCCTATTTATCCTAATCAATTGTCACTCCTTTTAATTCCTATTTCATTGTCTTTAATTTATTACTTACCCATATTCTTCTTTAGCTTTTAATACTGATAGTAAATCTCTTGCCCCTCTACTAGCCTCATGCCTCTTCTTTAACTCTCTCTCCTTCTGCTTCTTCTTCCATTTATGCTTTATAGTATACTTTAAGCCTCTACTCTTCCTTAAACCACGCATCTTCTTTCCAGCACTAGTTAATCCTCTAAACACACGGCCCTTGTGTACTTTCTCGGTTATCCACTTTATGTCCGGATCATTCTTTATTGCAGGATGACAGGGATCAACAAGAATTACCTCGAACCACTTATACATTCCATCCTCGCCCACATAGTAACTATTTAAGACTTCCAAGTTAGGATATTTCCTTGCAGCTCTCTCTTCGGCTATTAATCTTAGGCTTTTAGCAGGTGCAAAACCATATATACCCATTCTCTTAGGTCTACGTCCCTTATTTGGCCTAGGCTTCCTTAAACCACCCTTCCTAACTCTAACCCTAACAACGATAAATCCTTGCTTAGCTTTATAACCAAGAGCTCTAGCTCTATCAAGTCTTGTAGGCTTCTCTACCCTAACTATACTAGGTTGTCTCCTCCACTGAATAATCCTTTGTTTCAATAACTCACCCATTTCCCCATCATATGGCCTCTTCCACAACATAGCTATATAGTGATACATACTCCTAGCCATGACGCTCTCCCTATATCCACGCACCCATATACTGCTGAATGCTATAGTATATTACTAGTTTATAAAGATTGAAGATTATCGCAAGAACAGAGTAAAGTGGTTATAAATACTAGGAATCCAATACCCATATAGAGCTTTACCTAACCTAATACATTATCACATGTAATATTCCATAGCTTTAACAACTATTATCCAGTATATATGAAGTAGCTTGTAGAGGAGTTGATACAAGATTGTCTCCACCAGAAAAACTCATAGGTATTATAGGGAAGACAAATGTAGGTAAATCAACACTCTTTGCAGCTCTAACACTTGCAAGTGTTCCCATAGCTAACCATCCGTTTACAACAATTAAACCAAATATAGGCATAGGCTATGTTAAAAAGAAATGCGTGCATGTAGAATTAGGTACCAGGTGCAACCCTAGGACAGGCTATTGTATAAAAGGTTATAGATTTATTCCTGTGAAGATCATAGATGTTGCAGGCCTAATACCGGGAGCAAGCAAAGGCAGAGGACTTGGAAATAAGTTCATGGACGATCTCAGGCAGGCAGATGTACTTATACATGTAGTAGATGCAGCAGGCTCTACATCTCCTGAAGGCAATCCAGTAGCTCCGGGAACCTATGACCCTGTTGAAGAGGCTATTTTAATTCAAAAAGAAGTTGATGAATGGTTTGTAAGTGTTATTAATAGAGTATGGGAGAGATTTATAAAGAAACTATATACAACAAAAAACCCTCTAGATCTATTAGCACAGACTTTATCAGGATTATCTATCAAAAAGAACCATGTAGTAGAAGCGATAAGAAAATGTGGCTTAGAAGACAAGAAATTTAATGCATGGTCCAGTGAGGATATCCGAAAATTTGCCATACAGTTAAGACATGTAGCTAAGCCGATTATCATAGCAGCAAATAAAATAGATCTATCTCCTGCAGAACATAATATAGATAGGCTTATAGATGTATTTGGAAAAGAGAAGGTTGTACCAGTAAGTGCTTTAGCAGAACTTGCATTAAAAAAAGCTGCTTTATCAAATCTCATAGAATATATTCCAGGAGAACCAAGTTTTAAGATCTCGGATTATACAAAGCTCACAGCAAGCCAAAAGAGAGGCTTGAAATATATTGAAAATAAAGTACTAGCTAAATGGGGTACTACAGGTGTTCAAGAACTCCTAAATAGGGCTGTATTTAATATACTTAATCTCATAGTTGTCTACCCTGTTGAAGATCACCATAGATATACCGATCACCATGGTAATGTTCTTCCAGATGCCTACTTAGTTCCTAAGGGCACTACTGCAAGAGAGCTAGCATATATGATTCATACTGATCTCGGAAGGACATTTCTATATGCCATAAATGCTAGGACAGGAGAAAGGCTTGGGGAGAACTATGAGTTACAAGATAACGATATAGTTAAGATTGTGGCTGTTGCCGCGCACTAGCCATTTTTCTCCAGTACTCCATAGCTTTTTTGTAATAGTAGTTACCCTCTTTTCTTGGGCCAAATGCTTTTAAACCGTCGTTTTTCAGTTTCTCTCTATACTTCTTAGCTTCCTCAGGTGTTATTTCTCCATGCTTTTCAAGATAGTCTATTACTTCGAGAGCTTCTTCGATAGATCTGCTTCTCCTGATATAGTCAATAGGACCTGGAAGATATCTCCGCCAAGGATCTCTAGGCTTTCTTTCAAAAACAACTTGTATGCCCTCTTCTTCTAAAATTTCCCTAGACAAATGAGGGAATTTTTTCTTAAATTCATCAATACTGATCCTCATTTTATTAGAATACCTCATTTACCTCTATGTTGTATCTTCTTCCTTTAAGGGCTCTATATAGTATTCTACTCTTGTCTTGTAGAATGAATTACTTGGGATATCCCTGTACACAACAGTGCCAGGAGCTATCCATGTATTTGAACCTACCTTGATACCGGGCATTAATGATACATTTATACCTGTTTTTACTCTAGCACCAACTATAGCACCTAACTTCTTACGCCTAGATGATATTTTCTTACCCTTTATCATCATCTTTACAGGTTTATTATCAAATCTTAGATTAGCAGTAACAGTTCCAGCTCCAAAGTTTACTTCTTCACAAATAACACTATCACCTATATAAGATAAATGGCTTACAAAAACTTTCTCAAAAATTACGCTCTCCTTTACTTCTACAGCAAAACCTATCCTAGACCCTCTACATATAACACTATATGGTCTTATTCTCGCACAAGGTCCTATGGTTACATCTTCATCAATGTAAGCTGGACCTTCTATATAAGACCCTGATCTAACAATAGTGTTTTCACCAATATACACTGGCCCCTTTATACTAACATTTTTTTCCAGAAATCCATTTATCTTGAACTGTATATATGAAAGCGCCATCTTATTAGCTTCTATAACATTCCATGGTAATCCTATATCTAACCATTCGTTAGAAGAAAGCCTTACAACCTTTATTTCTACTCCATTTTTGGCAGCATTGGTAAATGCATCTGTTAATTCATATTCGCCTCTAGGTGAAATTCTTAAATTCATTATATAATCTTTTAAATCACCTACCTTAAACTTGTATATACCAGTGTTAACAAGATTTGTAGGTGGTTTTTGAGGTTTTTCAATAATCTCCTTAAGTACATTGTCTTCTATAGCAAGTACACCATATTCTTCAGGCCTATCATGCTCTACACCTACTACAACATTACCCTTAGTATCTACAAGCTTTTTTATAATAGACCATCTACCTAAAAATAGATCAGAGTAAATTAGGATAACATCCTCATCTTCATCTATATCCTCCAATGCAACCCCAGCAGCATGCCCTGTACCCAGTTCTACCTCTTGCTCAATAACACGTATTTTATTCCAGAGAGGATGCTTTTTAAGAACCTCTATAACTTTATCTTTTTGATAACTTATAACAATTCTTATTTCATCTACAACTCCATGATCTACGTATTCTTTCAATGCATCAAGATGCCAATATATAAGAGGCTTACATAGTATGGGTATTAAGGGTTTAGGACGTGTTTCAGTTATAGGTCTTAATCTAACTCCTTTCCCAGCTGCCAAAAGTATTGCTTTCATTTTTCTCAATCCTATTATAAAGAGCAGTAGCCAGAGCTATAAGACCTGCGGCGGCAGCATAGTCTGTTGACAATGTTATCCCAGGGGCTATATCGATAACTAAGTCAGCATACCTATATATACCAATGGGAATGCCTTCTCTAGAACCAAATAGGAGATTAACTCTTTTCTTCTTCCTTAGAACAAGTCCCTCAAGCTCATCAACAACATCAGTAATATATCTTCCTTCGGGTTCAAAGACTATGATTACCTCATTCGACCTACTTCTTACCAACTGATGAAGATCTTGAATATATACAGGGACTTTATAGGGTTTTCTTGCATAGCTCTTTACTTGAATCTCATACCTTGATCTTATACCTTCAAATACTGATTTAATGAAAAGTAACAATTGTTCAGCATCAATAATGCCTATGGGAGCTATAACAAGCTCTCTTACTTCAAAGTTTTGTACCTCCCTACCGATCCTGCGTCCCATGACCTCTATAGAATCTTTAGGTCCCAGATAAGGCATTTGAATTACAGAGATTTTTCTAAAGAAGCTATATAAAGGCTTTTTTTCAGGCGTTATCTTGTGAAGTTCAAAGGAACCGGGTAGAACAGTAAGTAAGGCTTCATCACCAATTATCTCAATTAATACTATTTTATCGGGAAACCTTAGGTTTACACTGGCACCAGTTATTTCCCTAACTTTTTCACCGACAATAACATTTACATCAATACTTGTATAGCTATGTCTCCCCCTACGTACCGTACGTACAGCAAAGGTTTCCTTATCAGATATCTTTGTTTTAACAACATCCTCTATCGCAGCTACAATTTCATCTAAATCTGCTTTAACAACTTTCTCAACAGGTATGATTCTATCTGCTTCAACAATGTTTTGTTCAATAAGCTTTAGTAATTCTTCTCGTTTAAATTTACCAGACTTTACAAGAACAAGGCCTTTAAAACCCTTAGGAGATGGGATAACTATAGCTTCAGGATCTAGTTCTTTTATCCTAGCTGCTACAATCTTTTCAAATCCTAGCGTAGTCTTTATTAATAGATCATATTTACTTTTAAGTCTTTCAGCAGTCATTGCAATAACCTGGGTATCAGTCTGACTATACTCCTAAATTTGTTATGGTATGCTAAAGAAATATCTATACCTTCAAGATAATAAGTTAAGAACGTGACTATGGAATTAAATGCCTCAATGTTATCTCTTAAACATTAGAGGTGATACAACTGTAGCTGGCTTAGGGCCTTCGGGAGTTGGTGTAGTTAGTAGTTTGGACTTGTATATTTCAACCTTACGTATTGGATAGATCTTTCTAGCAGCCTCAGCTATTTCTTGCGAGAACTTGCCGAAAATCATTGCCCGGATCATTTCATCAAGGGTCATTTGAGGCGCGGCCTTTGTTATAATATCCTTCATGATTTTTCTAATAGCTTTCTTTTGGCTTGTTTTACATCTGTAGCTTGTAAGAACTACTGCTGTAATTCTTAATCCATAGCCATCCTTTGTTGTAACATCAAATATACTTGTTATCTTACTGCTCTTTCTCCTGATCAAACTCTTCATATAGTCTCTGGATAGTTCATGTCCCTTAAATCTAGTAATAGCCCTATTATCCTTTACATCAATTATTTGGAAGAACAAGTGTATATGAACCTGGGTTAGATCCCCTGTTATGTCATACAATGTAACTTCCATAACTCTACCTATAAGTTTTAATGGATCATCAGCTGGAGTTGTACCCAATACTATTCCACCAAATACTGGTGGAGCTACCACCTGATACCATTGCTTTAACTTCCACTTATCCTTAACAGCAACCCTACGCCTAGACGACATACCAGTATACCTCTCAGCACCTATTGCATGCTTAACCTATGTAGCTGTAGGAAAGGTATTGGGAAAGAGCATATTTATTTTTTCCCACTAGAAACTACAAGATCTACTCTCCTGATCATATTTAGCAAGGCAAGTATTTCATCAACAATGTTTCTAAGAGTATAAATGTTCCTCCCTCTTAAAATAGATGATATAATTATGTTGTATTTGTCATCAGTGATAAGATCTTTTATTAAAATACCTCTTTTCACAAATTTATTATCAGGATATAGAGCAGAATATATAGCATTTACTTTTTCCGTAGAAATAATTATTTCAGCCTCGATATAATTCCCCATAAATTATTCACCAACATACATTGTTTGATCAAGATTCATTTTATCGAGATCTATATTTTTACCTGCTTTAACTAATTCTAAGTAGCTTGTAATTATGTGGTCTCCAGTTTCTATTGCGATAGGTAAGGGATAGTCCTTAATTCCTATATCTTGGAACACTTTAGAGTATACCTCAGGTCTTTTCACTATATTTCCTTTAATAACTATGAAGTCTCTTTCTCTTGTATAATTATTAATGCCTTTTACAATCTCCTCACTAACCTTATCTGAAAAATACTCGTACAATAATAATAGCTTTGTAAAGAAGCTGGTATCTAGGTAAGCATATAGTAGATTGTATAATATATCTCCTCCTAATGCAAGCGCTATAAAGTATGCTCCATATATTCGTAGTAAATCAACTATATCCTGTCTTAAGCCAACATAATATACTCTTGAAACTATTTCGTAAGGATCTCTTTTTCGAAGGCTCTTCTCTCTAACAATTTTTATGAGCTCTGTAGCAAACGCTTTTACCCTATCATTACTTGACATTATGTCTGCGCTGGACACAGTTATAGGGTCGGAGAAACCTAGTTTACTTAGAAAGTTTATAGTGTTCTTCTCTAAACCCGATAATCCAGGCAAGTAAGGTCTAAGAGTCCTAGAAAGGCATTTATATATTTTTTGATGTTTCCAACCCCACAAACGGAATCCTATGTCATAGAATAGTTTATTAGAACTAACCAGTTCCTCTGCAATAGATTGTTCTAGTCCATAGAATCCATTCTTAGATAAATCCTTTCCCCTATCAATTCCTGCAACCAAACATAATATACGATCATGGAAGCTAGTAATCCATATGTCTTCTATAGTTTTAAGAATTGTCGCTGATATACTAAAGGGTGTATTGACAATATTACTATCTATAGAAAATTCTGTACCACCTGTATACTTGAATACTATACATAACTCCTTAATGCATCTCTGAGGCATGATATCTAAAAATATTGTTGGTTCCTCCATCTCGACAGGAGGATTAAATGTTGCGGTTGCATCAATATCGTTTTCCTTAAATACTCTTAATAGTATTGATGCAGCAATTATAGGATCTATATCGGTTGCAGATGCTATTCTAACAAAACCATGATCTTTAGCATTTTTTACTATGTTCGAAAACGCCTTTCCCACTATTCCCGCCACATCATATAGCTTCAATTGTATACACCCGTTATTCAAGAAAAATCAGTGGTTAGTAACTATAAATACATTATAGTATCCTGCTATCTATATTAATTTGGTGCAAAAAGTACCTAAGCATATTACTAGTAAGCAATTATTTATTTAAAAGAGAAGAACAGGGCTACATAAATCCTGATACAAGAAGCCTTGCCTTCTCCGGATCATATCTCCAATCTAGAGGAAGCTTCCCTACTCTCTTATAATACTTTACAAGCCTATGAATCTTAGATTCAAGATCTATTAGTCCCTTCTTTGCATGAAAGTCCTTGGGGTGCTCTTCTAGATGCCTTCTTAAATTAACAGCCTTTCTTATGAGAAACAGAAGATCCTCCGGAACAGGTAAAGTTACATTGTGTTCTTCAAGTATCTTTGTTAACTTCTTTCCTGTTACCTGTTTTATCAGAGGGATACCAAACTGATCTCTAAGTATGATACCAATCATAGATGGTGTATACCCTTTCTTAGCTAGCTCGACTACCAACAATTCTACATCTTCAGGACTCATATCTAGTTTTAACCATCTTGGTGGACCAGCTCTTGCTGGTCTCGTTGAATGTGACTTCCCTTTTTCCTTTTTCTTCCTCACTGTACTAACCCTCCAAGTAGGGTTTCACTAGAATTCAGAACATATACTGGGTATTTTAAATTTTAAGGATGTCTCTAAGCCTTGTAAAGGCTTTTCTCACCGCTATAGCTCTATGGCTATACATGTTTTTCTCTACAATGGATAGCTCAGCAAAAGTATGCTTCAGCCCCTCCGGAATAAAAATAGGATCGAATCCAAAGCCTTTGTTTCCTCTAGGCTGACTTGCTATAACACCATATACTATCCCTTCTTCAATAATGAATGCGGGAGGAGCAATAATTACAACAACTGATTTAAAGTAGGCTCTTCTATCCTGTATACCATTTAAGAGCTTAATCACACCTTTAATACCTATTGTTTTGAAAACATAACTACTATAAGGCCCTGGAAAACCATTCAAGGACTCTATAAAAAGTCCTGCGTCTTCAACGAGCACTGGTTTTCTTAAAGAACTATATGCTTTAATGGCAGCATTTATAGCAATAGGTTCTAAGTCATTGCTCTGTATTTCTATTTTAGGAGCTGCAGCTTGCTCTATACATATACTATATTCTCTTGCAACAAGTTTAACCTCCTCAACCTTATGTACATTGTTTGTTATAAAATAGAGTTTATAATTACATGTATCTCTCATGACGAATCTTCCTCCTAAGCGATTCCTCAATATACCTGCCCCTAAGCCTAATTTCGCTAACGCGTTCTTTGATGCTTCTACAAAATTCTTTACCTAAGATATTACAGTAACCCCTCCAAAAACTTGTCATAAAAACCTCTGCTTTCTCAGGAGCTAAAGCTTCTATGCTTCGCATAAGAAGATGTATATCTATAGCATATTCTTCAATATCTGTACTATAACCAGATAAGCCAAAATCTATGATATATGGTTCTCCTTCGCTTATAATTATGTTCGCTAAAGTAAAATCTCCATGATATATCTTGTTTTTATGCATGATAGCCGCTTGGCTACCCAGCTTACTAGCTAGTTCTTCAACATAGTCTTCACTAAGACTTTGTATTATATCGCTTAGTTTACTCCCATTTATATACTCCATTACAAGCATGTAGTTGGATAAATCAATAAAGAAGAGAGCAGGAACATTTAAACCAAGCATT
The DNA here is from genome assembly GCA_021163115.1 of Desulfurococcales archaeon. Taxonomy (GTDB): domain Archaea; phylum Thermoproteota; class Thermoprotei_A; order Sulfolobales; family Desulfurococcaceae; genus JAGGXK01. Next base: position 32,092 of record JAGGXK010000027.1, read on the forward strand.
TTTAGCTGACTAACAACTTTTGCTTCAGTAATTGTTCTCCTTAACCTAAAAGATCTATCATAGACGGGGTGCCTATATGGTTTTTCTTCACGGATTTTAGCAACTACATCATATCCAAGAAACATCGTCTTAAATAGTATTGCCTCAGCACCATGGGCTATCTTGATTAATCTGGAAGCCACGGAAGAACTACCTCATCAAGCCTCCATTTCTGCTTTACTATAGCATTTATTGGTTCTATGAAGCGTTTATGAAGATATAATAATAACCCTGTCCAAGCAATCATAGCACCATTGTCTCCTGCATACTCTGGTGGAACAACATAATAGCTAGCGTTATGAATACTGGTCATAATCTTGAATTTCCTGTCTAGATACTTACTTGCGGCAACACCTCCTACAAGTAAAACAGATTTCTTATGAGTAAGAGCTAGAGCCCGCTCACTCACTTCAACAAGCATATTATATGCTGTCTCTCTAAAAGAAAGACATAAGTCACCTATAGCATTTCTATTATCCTTACTTATATTCTTCGCAATTCTTAATGCTGCAGTTAGTAGGCCTGAGAAAGATAGGTCATTCCCTTTAACAGTATAAGGTAGCTCAATAAAGTTACTGCCCCACTCAGCACATACATCAAGTACGTGTTTTCCTCCAATAATATATGGGGGTGCAAGCCCTATTTCTCTTACAAAAGTATCTATCAAATTACCTATAGCAACATCAAGGGTTTCTCCAAGTACTCTATATCTTTTCTTCTTCTGAATAACAATCATTGTATTGCCGCCAGAAACATAAACTACCAATGGATCGCTCAAGTTAAACAGCATCTTCCCTATCTCTATATGAGCGACAGCATGGTTCACAGGAATAAGGGGTTTATCGTAATAACTTGCAAGGAATCTGGCAAGAGTTGCTCCTACACGTAAACAAGGGCCCAGGCCAGGGCCTAAGGCAACAGCTATTCCATCTACATCATTAATGCTTATACCAGCTGTTTCAAGAGCCTTCTTTAGAACCTTAGGTGCTTCTGTTATATGGTGTTGGCTAGCCTCTCGCGGATGAATCCCTCCTTTTTCAGGTACATAACGTGATATTATATTGGCTAGAATAGCTGGTTTGCTATCTGTAAATGCAGCTACTCCTATGCCAAATGTATGGGATGTAGATTCTATGCCTAAGATAATGGTCTTCATTTCCTGCTCCTGGTTATTATCTAATAAACTCTGTATACCCACATTTCCCACAATGCCATCTAGGCACAGGTTTCTTATGATGTGCCATTATACTTCCGCATCTAGGGCATTTCTTGTTCTTTAACCTTATAGTACCAGTTTTATAATCATACTCATATAGCTTATGTACATGTGCCATGCCTTGTTCACCAAGAACCATTGTTATGTACTAAGTGATTGTATACCATACTCGTTCCGTTTTATAATATAATCCGGCTCATATAGTTTAGCTTTATCAGGAGAATCATATATATGTGCCTCAACTTTTGTAACTCCCCAGCCAAATTCAGATATAATTTTCCTCACATAGACACATTCAATAGGCTTTTCATAAGCATCCGCTATAGCCTTCCTCACAATACCTCTTGATGGTGTACCTTTACCTATATGACTTATTTTTATTATAACCTCTCTTCTCTTAATAAGTGAGTTATATCTATCACTAACTACTTCTCCCAAGTATTCATCTCCGATTTTTATAGTTTTCATCCTAAACACCCTACTTAGCTATTTACCGTGTAATGGATGAATCGCCGACTATTTAGCATCTGAAGTGTATGCATATATTACTGGTTTAAATGTTTTAAGTATTTCAAGAACTCTTTTACTACTATATTTAGTTCGAACAACCCTGACTACACCCATGGGTGGCTGTCCATAAAATAGTTTCTTCCAACTCTTATTTTTTAATAAAGGAAGTACTAATAGATCTTCTTCCCCAATAACTATGTATATGTTCTTATTCATGTCCTGTTGTGTAAGCAAGGTTGTAGATGATAAGGAGATTGTACCAGGAGGATTCATTATGATGAAAGATCTGCAATATTTATCTTTAATAGTGTACTTATCTTTTATATGGCGTTTTGTACGAAAATCTATTATCTTGACTGATGTTTTGAGTGTAGAAGATACAATATCTCCAACCCCGATATCCGATTTCAATCCCTTAATAATATTCTTTCCAATAAATAAGGTTCCCTGAGGTATAGAGAGGCTTGGACGAAGCCATTTAGGTAGGAGAAGCACAGGTATTCTATAAACTCTCTTCGCATCCTTCATGTTAACGGACCTTAATAGCATACCTACCAGGTACTTGTATATTAAGTACTTTTGCAACCTCTGATTTCGATGGATCTACTATGATTATAACACCTTCCCAATCCTCTGTAAAGTCTCTTGACTTACAAATAGGGCACTCTTCTGCATCACGTTCTACTAATGCCTTGCATTTCCTACAGGCTTTAAAGGGTTTTCTCCTTATTCTAGCAGGCATAAAATACACCTACACAGGTTAATTTAATGCATGTTTGCAACTATGTATTGTTTTCTATTTAGGATTTCCTAGCCCTTGCAGTCTCCTTTGATTTCTCGATCCACTCTATCTTCCCCAAGTACGGCTGCCTAATTGTAAGACTTACCCTTAATCCTTTAGCGGCCATTAAAGAAACATTATATACTCTGGCTCGAATGGTATCGCCTCTTTCAATAATTTTTCTTGTTCTAGAAAAGATCAGGGCTTGCCTTGTAGGATCATATTCTATTTCCTCATCTGTAATCTGAGACTTATGTATAAAGCCGTCAGCTGCGCCCAGGTCAACGAATAATCCATAGGAGGTGACAGTTACAACTTCACCCTCCACAACCTCCTTTAAGAAGGGATTAAATGCTAGTACAGTAAAGACTGCATCATGATATGTAGCACCGTCGCCAGGAATTATTTTGCCTTCGGGAGACACATCAACATCTATTACAGCAACTATTACACCAAGATCTCTTGTAACTCTTCCTTCATATATCTGTCTAAGTACATTTAATGCAGCATTTTCCAGAGGTTTATCGAAGTCTTCAGGGGGTATTCTAATTACATCTCTAATTTTGTAGATCCTATACATTATATCAACACCACGCTATATTAAACCATAGAAGGTATATGAAAACATGTTATTTTATTCTATTCCCCAGGCTTCTAGTAAATATTTTTCTTCTCTTAAATAAATTTGAGGAACACCTTTTTTCCTAAGTTTCTTACGTAGTTCCCTATCATTTGTAGCAACAATATATCCCTCCTCACTAGCTAGTTCAAGTATGAGATCGTCCACACTTGCATATTCTTTTACATCTATGTTAATGATCTTGCATTTCTCTTTTATAAGCCGGAGCACCAGCTCAACTGTTTTTCGCTCCTTTATACCTCCTTTTTCCTTGATCTTATTAAGTTCGTTTATTACTGGTTTCACTATATAGAATTCGGGTTTTGCTACAAGGATTTCACTTATTTGATCAAAAACATCAATACCTTTACCAATAAGCATAAGCATATTAGTGTCTAAAAGAACCTTATACTTCTTCAACGCGTATCCTCATATCAGCTTAATTCTTCAACAACGCCCCAGCCAGTAAGCCTCCACCTACCAAGAACCTGTCTACTAATGGCTACTCTAGCCCCCTTCCATGCAACAACAGGGTCTCTAAGACTTATCTCGATTACATCACCAGATTTCTTAGTAACAAATCCTAATCTTATAGCTGTACCTATAGTTATAACAATTGGTTCTCTAATTCTTATAGGAGATATCCTTACGAGCTCTCTAGTACCAACGACTCTCTCCATCAACTTATAAGTTATTACAAGGTTTTTGACTGAAGGAGGTAGATGTCCCGGCTTACCAACAACATTACCTACTAGAGAGTCAGCCTTCGTTAACGATGGATCAAGTTTTGTACCTATGGCAAGCAACCCGCCAGGTCTTGCTTCCTCAACCTCAAGGTCCCCGTATCTCAGGCTTGTAATCTCTGTTATAACAGGTTCGTATCTATATCTGCCGGGGCCTATAGGTATTCTCACTCCAGGTCTTATTTCTATTTCATCACCTATCCTTAGAACCCCTTGTATTAACGAGCCACCTACTACCCCGCCTTTTAGTTTATCAGGAGGGGTCCCAGGCTTATTTACATCAAAGCTTCTTACAACATGCATTAGCGGGAGTTTCGAAGGATCTCTTTCAGGTGTAGGAATTATTTCTTCTATAGCCTGAAGCAAAACATCAATGTTTACTTTATGCAATGCACTAACAGGAATTATCGGTGCATCCTCTGCCCAAGTTCCTTTAAGAAATTCCCTTATTTGCTTATAGTTCTTTAAAGCTTCTTCCCTGCTAACAACATCAACTTTATTCTGTACAACCACTAGATTCCTAACACCAATTATATCCAATGCAGCAAAGTGTTCCCGGGTTTGCGGCTGAGGACAAGGTTCATTAGCTGCTATTACAAGAATAGCGCCATCCATTAATGCAGCACCAGAGAGCATTGTAGCCATTAAGGCTTCATGGCCAGGGGCATCGACGAAACTTACTCTTCGCAGAAGTTTTGACTCACTTCCATCAGGGCATTTAGGGCTTGTAGTATACGCGTCAGGAGGCTCAAGGTTTTCACAGTAAGCGATATCTCCGTCTGCATAACCAAGCTTTATAGTCATACCACGTTTCAGCTCTTCACTATGTCTTGCAGTCCATATACCAGTAATGGCTTGGACAAGAGTGGTCTTACCATGATCTACGTGACCGATTACACCAATATTTACTTCAGGCTGTCTCATACTCCAAGGCACTTCACTATCACCTCTACCCAAAACACTAAGAACACAATATAAATACTAGTTTTGTATTAAAGCTATTTTACTTAACTACTAAATATTTATCTTCAAAAATTCTTGATATACAACGCATGCCTCTAAGAGACCTAATTATTGATAAACTATAACTGTATTTATTTGCACAATATCTTCCGTTATAGTATTTCCTCTAACCATTTTTCTTCTTCTCTCACCTTTTTCTCTAGGATGGAACCCGGGTGGCCCTGATAATAATACTCTCTTTTTAACACCACCGTGAATATCCGGTTTCATAGGGAAACCACTACTATCACTACCACCAGTAATCTTTAATTTAACACCCCTTAAGCCTACTATAGATCCATCAAATGTTTCACCTATTCTTAACCCAATCAACCTTCTTGTTCTCTCATCATTTATTCTTACCTGCCAAGCCTTTGCTCTAAATATCTCTGCTTCTTCAATTTCTGTTGAACCTATTTTATCAACAAGTAGACCAGCGCTAACACGGACTTCATTCTCCGGTATATTATCATCAACCTCTACAACAGCTCTTACATTAACTCTCTCGTTTGAACCAGGTTTAGGGATCCTTATAGTTACAACATTATGCCGTGGTGAAAGTTTCTCAAAGAGACTTCTACTTATCTTCGCTACTGGGAGTTTAAACCCCTCCTTTACATCATTATCATATGGTAGATCGTTGCCTACAACTTTTACCTTTATAGGGTTAAAGTTTCTTGACGCCTCTGGATCAGATATTACTATTTTAAAGTCAGGCAACCTAGATCAACCCCGGTGCTTATATGCACCAGCTCTTCCCTTTTCCTAAAGGATTAACATAGCTGGTATATATTATTATATGCTCACACACTGCTTCCATATACACTAATGAGTACTAATATAAGCTTGTATAATTATTTACTCTTAGGAGGGGATATTGATGGGCAATAAAAAAACATGGATTAGGCAACCCATAGTAGTTGTACTGGGTCATGTAGATCATGGCAAGACCACGTTACTAGACAAGATTAGAGGTACCGCTGTAGCTAAGAAGGAGCCAGGTGAAATAACCCAGCACGTAGGAGCTAGTATAGTCCCTGCAAGCGTGTTAAAGAAAGTGGCGGAGCCTTTAAAGAAGTACTTTCCAAAGCTTCGTATCGACATACCTGGCTTACTATTCATTGATACCCCTGGTCACGAGCTATTTAGTAACTTGAGGAGGAGGGGAGGAAGCGCTGCTGATATAGCCATACTTGTAATTGATGTTATGGAAGGATTTCAACCCCAGACCATAGAAAGCATACAAATACTTAAGGAGAGGAGAGTACCCTTTATAGTTGCTGCTAACAAAATTGATAGACTAACAGGATGGAAACCTAATCCTGATAAACCATTTCTAGAGACAATCCGGTATCAAGATCCTAGGGTTGCCTCTAGACTTGATGAACTTATATATAGGATTGTTGGTCAACTGTATGAACAAGGGTTTATGGCAGAGAGATTTGATAGAGTTAGAGATTTTAGAAGAACCGTAGCAATAGTACCTATATCAGCCAAAACTGGAGAAGGTGTACCAGAGCTTCTAGCATTGCTTGCGGGGCTTGTCCAACAATTTATGAAGAAGAAACTAGTAACCAGCGATGAACATGCTCAAGGAGTTATACTTGAGGTAAAAGAGGAGCCTGGTCTAGGAACAACAATTGATGTAATAATATACGATGGTGTTTTACGGAAAGGAGACATTATTGTACTAGGTGGCAAAAACGAGCCCATTGTTACAAAGGTAAGAGCACTACTTATGCCTAGGCCTCTCCAAGATATGAGAGCACATGAGGGGAGATTTATACAGGTTGACCAAGTAGTTGCTGCTACAGGTGTAAAGATTTCTGCACCAGGCCTTGACAACGCCTTAGCTGGAGCACCAGTATTTGCAGTATCGATCCCGGAGAATGTAGAGAGATACAAGAAGAAAGTCATTGAAGAAGTGGAAACTATAAGGATTAGAACAGATAATGTAGGAGTTGTTGTAAAAGCTGATACACTAGGTACTCTAGAAGCTCTAGTTGCAGCACTTAGGAGAGAGAAAATCCCTGTGAGATTAGCTGATGTAGGCCCGGTATCAAAAAATGATATTCTTGAAGCAAGTGTTTCTAAGAAAAATAATCCAGAATATGGAGTAATCTTGGTCTTCAATGTAAAGATCTTACCTGAAGCAGGGGAATTAGCTGCTAGAGAAGGAGTAAAGATCTTCTCTAACCGTGTAATATATAGGCTTCTTGAAGAGTACATAGAATGGCTTCATTCATTAAAGGAGGAGGAGAGAAGAAAGATCCTAGAGTCGTTGATTAGGCCTGGAAAAATAAGGATCCTGCCCGGATATATATTTAGAAGAAGCAATCCTGCAATAGTTGGTATCGAGGTTTTAGGTGGAAAAATCAGGCCTGGATATCCACTTATTAGATCTAATGGTATGAGGTTGGGAGAAATCATGCAGATCCGTGATAGAGATCAAGTATTAAAAGAAGCTATTGTGGGACAAGCTGTTGCAATATCTATTAGAGGGAAAATAATGATCGGCAGACATGTAGATGAAGGAGACATACTGTACACTGACCTACCACGTGAACACGTAAAGCTATGGCTTACAAAATTTAAGAACGAGCTTAGTAAGGACGAGCTTATGACTTTAAAGGAAATTATTGAAATAAAACGTAAACAAGATCCTCTATATAGACTATTGTTCTAACTCCAATCATAGATCTCTTCTTGTTTAAACAATATACTTATCTCTCTATAAGCATTCTCAGGGCTATCAGAAGCATGAACTACATTGGCTTGTTTAGACAATGCATAGTCACCCCTAATAGTCCCCGGGGGAGCTTCTCTCCCATCTGTAGGCCCTATCATTTTCCTTGCAACAGATACTGCATTATCTCCCTCAATAATCATTGCCACTACGGGCTTTGATGTAATAAATTCAATAAGTGAATCATAAAATGGTTTGCCTTTATGCATTTCATAGAATTTTTCAGCGATCTCCCTAGACATCCAGATCATCTTAAGAGCTTTAATCTTGAACCCCTTCTTCTCAAACCTGCTTATTATTTCTCCTATAAGGCCTCTTGAAACACCATCTGGTTTTATTAGTATAAGTGTTTGCTCGTTCAAGAATTCTTTCACCTAACCAAGAAGATTTTTATTAGTAAATTATCTTATCCGGGAATATTTTAGGGTCCACTTGTATTTTCTTGGATCCCTGCGTAGTTTTAAATAGTTTTTATAACATTTACTACTGCAAAACCATAGTATTGAACCATCATTTTTTACATACATTAAGCCTGTACCTGGCTCTATTTGTTTTCCACAAAATATACAGTGAACTATTCTTGGCATATCATCATCAGCTCCTTGATACCCTAAATTCTTATCTGGTATCCTTACCAAGTATAAGACTCTATTTAAGTTTTATCGCAACTTTTATAAAAATAATAGAGCGTGAAAGCTACTGGAAAAGATTGGTGGTGAGAAGGTATTGAGTGAAGAAAAAAAGATCTATGTAGAACAACCTCCTGTGAAGGTGACTGAAGAGATAGGTTTTCCTGCAGAAATTATACAGATAATTGGACGTACCGGTGTTACTGGGGAAATAACACAAGTAAGAGTTAGAGTTCTTGAAGGCAGAGATAAAGGAAGGATTATAACAAGAAATGTTAAAGGATCTGTTAAGATAGGAGACATATTAATAC